>JBKOUP010000275.1:0-14171 GCA_046723495.1 Acidobacteriota bacterium | reverse complement strand
CTTCCGCGGCGACTTCGACGACGCCGCCGTCGCCTTCGAGCGCCTGACCATGGAGATGCCGAAGAACGGTTGGATCTACGCGTTCCTCGGCGCCTCGCAGTACTCGCGCTATGCCTTCGAGGCGGACGAGCGCTACAAGGTCCAGGCCATGGACGCCTTCCGCAAAGCCAAGCAGTACGGGAAATGGAAGAACGGACTTCCGGAAAAGTATTTTTCGAGACGGATCCGGCGCGTCTTCGCCAACGCGGGATGAGCGTGTGGCGCGGACTTCAGTCCGCGCGGGGCGGGATGAATCCCGCCCCACATCCTCGGATGACGGTGCCTACGCCTTCGGCTCTCCGCCGCTCTCCGTCGGAGTCTCATAGCCCGGGCTCGGCGCGCCGCCGCCCGGTATCATGCCCGACACCGTCGAGCCGATCGAGCTCGCCGTCTCGCGGATCGTCTCCACGGCCCGGCTGATCACGCTGCGCTTCTTCGCCGGCGCTTTCTTCTTCGCTGCCGGCTTCTTCGCCGCGGGCTTCTTCGCTGGGGGTTTCTTGGCTGCGGGTTTCTTCGCCGCAGGCTTCTTCGCGGCGCGGTATGCGGGCTTCTTCGCCGCGGCTTTTTTCTTCGCCGGCGCCTTCTTCTTGGCGGCCTTTTTCGCCGGCGCTTTCTTCTTGGCCGGCTTCTTCGCGGCTTTCTTCGACGCTTTCTTGGAGGCAGCTTTCCTCGATGCCATGGAGTCTCCTTTTCAAATTTCAGGGAGTGGCGTGGCAGTGTCGTTGCACGAAATTGAATGTAGACGAAGATGTCGCGATTGTCACGTTCACTTCTGCTTCTGATCGCGGCGTCGTTATGGATCGCGTTCGAAGCGGCGTCGATCTATTTTTTCCTCCTCGACCGGCGCCTCACGCGCGAGCTCGTGCGCCACACCTGGAGCCGGCCGACGACGCTGCTATCGCCCGCCGATCAGCGGGTCTGGACCCTCTACGGCGTCGACTGGCGCATCACCGCGCCGGTCCGGCTCGACTCCCTGCCGCGCTACGTGTCCGACGCCTTCGTCGCCGCCGAGGACGTGCGCTTCCGGCACCACCTCGGCGTCGATCCGATCGGCATGGCCCGGGCGCTGTGGCTCGACATTCGCGCGCACGGCATCGCCCAAGGCGGCAGCACCATCGATCAGCAGATCATCAAGGCCCGCTTCCTCTCCAACGAGCGCACGTGGCGGCGCAAGCTGATCGAGATCCCGCTCGCCGTCGTCCTCGACGCGCGCATGCGCAAGGACGAGATCCTGGAGATCTACCTCAACGACATCTACCTCGGCCACAGCGGCGGCAAGCCCGTCCTCGGCATCGACGAGGCCTCGCGCCTCTACTTCGACAAGCGCCCCCAAGAGCTCCGCCTCGACGAGGCCGCGCTCCTGGCCGGCATGATCCGCGCCCCGAACCGCGACACGCCGGAGAAGCGTCCCGACATCGTCCGCCAGCGGCGCAACGCCATCCTCGCTGTCATGCGCGACCGGCATTGGATCAGCGACGCGCAATACGACGACGCCGTCTCCCGCGTCGTCGAGTTCAACGAAGGGCAGATCCCGCAGGCGCAGTTCCCGTTCTATCTGCGCGCGTTGCGTGCCGAGCTCGTCGACGACGTCGGCGTCGAGCGCGTCATCGAGGGCGGCCTCACCATCGCCTGCGAGATCGACCCGCGCGCGCAGGCGGCCGCGGAGCGCGCCGCGTCGAACGGACCGGGCCAGCTCGAGGCGCGCTTCGGCTGGATCCGCGCCCAGGCCCGCAGCGAGCCGCTGCAGACGGCCATCCTCTCCGTCGACCCGCGCAGCGGCGGCGTGCGCGCGCTCGTCGGCGGCACCGACTACCGCCTCTCGCCGTTCGACCGCACCACGGCCATGCGCCGGCAGCCGGGATCGGCGTTCAAGCCCTTTGCCTACCTCGCCGCCATCGCTTCGAAGAAGGCGACGCCGGCGTCGCTGCTGCTCGATGCCCCGCTGCGCGTCGACGTCAGCGGCCGCCAGTCGTGGGAGCCGCACAACTACGATGAGCGCTTCCGCGGCCGGGTGACGCTGCGCGAGGCCTTCGAACGATCGCTGAACGTGCCGACGGTGCGCCTGACCGAGCAGGTCGGGCTCGACCGCGTCATCGACACCGCGCAGAACTTCGGCTTCGAAGAGAAGTTCGCGCGCATCCCGGCCCTGCCGCTCGGCGTGACCGAGGTGACGATGCGCGAGCTCACCGCGGCGTACACGGCCTTCCCGAACCTCGGCGTGCGCGTCGAGCCCTTCCTCGTCCGCGAGGTCCGCGACGCGCGCGGCAAGCGCCTCTTACGCCACGAGCTCGACGCGAAGAAAGTCGCCGACGCCGCGCCGGTCTACGTGATGCACACGCTGCTGCGCGGCGTCGTGCAGCGCGGCACGGCCGCGCGCCTGAAGCGCTACGGCCTCGGCTACGTCGCCGGAAAAAGCGGCACGACGAGCGACTACCGCGACGCCTGGTTCGTCGGCTACACGCCCGACATGGTCACGGCGGTGTGGACCGGCTTCGACCGCGGCGCGCCGCTGCGCCTCTCCTCGGCCGAAGCGGCGATTCCGATCTGGGGCGCGTACATGAGCGCCATTCCGCACATCCACGCCGATCCGAAAGCGCCGTCCGGCGTCGTCTTCCGCGACATCGATCCCGAGACCGGCATGCTCTGGCAGGACGGCTGCCCCGGCCCGTGGCACGAGGTCTTTCTCACCGGGACGGAGCCGAAGAGCCACTGCCCGGCCGGCCTCCTCGGCCGCCTCGTCCGCCGCGTCTTCTTCGACCGCGAGCACTTCGACGAGCCGCCGGCCATCACGCTCGATCAGTTCCGAAAGTGGGCCGCGGAAGTCGATCAGAACCGCCAGCAGGTGGAGCGGGGATGGAATCGGCTGCGGCGAATTTTCGGGCGAGACTGACGACGACCATCGTCACGTCGTCCTCGTTCTCCTTCGGCAGCTCGCGCACGATGGCGTCCGCAATTTCCCGCGATGTCCCGCCGCGCGCGACGCAGGCCGCGAGCCGCTCGGCCGAGTACCCGCGCGCCTCGGTCACGCCGTCGGTGTAGAAGACGATGGCGTCGCCTCCGCCGAGGAGGAGGCGGACGTCGGCGAACTTCGCGTCGCGCATGCGGCCGAGGACGAAGCCGGATGTCGCGACTTCCTCGACGTCGCCGTTCGCGCGCCGGACGAGGGGCGGCGGATGGCCGGCCGCCGACAGCACGACCTCGCCGCTCATCGTGTCGATGAAGGCGACGACGGCGGTGATGAACTGCCGCTCCAGCTTGCCGACGAAGAAGGCGTTGAGCTCCGCGAGCAGCCGCGCCGGCGCGCGCACGTGCGCCGCGGTCATGGCGATCGCCACCTTCAGCATGGAGGCCACGAGCGCCGCGCCGACGCCGTGGCCGGAGACGTCGGCGACGACGACGCCGAAGCGCTGCTCGTCGACGTCGATGAAGTCGAAGTAGTCGCCGGCCACGCTCGACGCCGGCACGTAGACGCTGGCGACGTCGACCGCGGCCACGTCCGGCCCGCGCCGCGGCAGGATCGACTCCTGGATCCGCCGCGCCGTGGCCATCTCGCTCTCCACCGCCGCCAGGCGCCACTGCGCGCGCGCCGACTGCCGCAGCAGGTCGTAGAGCAGCGCGGCGATGAAGATCAGGAACCCGAACGGCTCGATCCCCCGCCACGGCCCGAAATGCTCGTTGAGCACGAAGAGGGCGAAGATCAGCATTCCGACCGTGACGACGTTGCGCAAGAGCCGCGGCTGGGTGATGTAGTTCAGCAGGAAGACGCTGATCAACAGCACGACGATGCCGTTGACGACGTCGTTCGCCGCGCCCGGCCGGCGCGTGACGATCTCGTACGGAATGGCGATGGCCGCGGCGAGGCTGAAGATCGCCGTCACGGCCTCGTTGATCCGCCGCCAGCGGTCGCCGAGGAAGCGCGCGAGAGCGATGCTGGCGGGAATGGGAACGACGTACTCGAGCGCCGCGCCGATGTACGGCAGCGCGGCCGGATGGCCGAGCAGGTACGCCGTCGAGCCGGCGCGCACGAGCATGCGCGCGCCGTAGAGAAAGGCGAAGAGCCCGGCCGGGATGAGATTGCCCCGCGCCCCGCGCGGGCTGAAGAGCGCGAAGCCGAGCCCGATCGTGCAGAGGACCGTGCCGACGAGGAACGCCGGGAGGTCGGCGCGGAACATGGCGGTCAGGTCGGCGGCGGAAGGCAAGGGCGAATCATAGGTGACAGGGAACAGGTGACGGGTGACAGGTGCACGAATGCCAAACCTGTCGCCTGTCACCCAGTCCCTGTCACCTCGTCAGTGCCTCACCGCCCGCACCCGCGGCACGATCCTCACGTACGTCCACCACGTGCCCCAGGTGATGTGACTCGTGCCCAGCGGCGGCGTGCCGTATTCCTGCAGCGTCCAGAAGCTCGTGTCGTCGGCGGGATCGACCAGCGTCGAGGTGTAGTCGCCCCAGCGCGTGAAGGAGAACCAGCTCTCGCCGTTCTTCGCCACCACCGGATCGCTGACGACGCCGGCCGGATCGATGTAGCGGTACGCCGCGGACGGATAGATCGATTGGTCGAACACCGCGTACCCGACGAGCGCGGCGCCGAAGCGGTTCACGGCCAGCGAGGGATAGCCGTAATCCCTGGCCGGGTCTTCGATCAAGATCGTTTTCGCGGTCGAGCCGGTGATCTGCCAGATGACCACGACGCCGCGGCCGAGGTCGCCCGCCGTATGCACGGCCCACAGTGTGCCGTTGCGCACGAACGCGTAGTGCAGCTCCGGGTCGTCGCACTCGACCTTTTTCGTTGTCCCCAACTGTGCGCACATCCCCGGCCCGGGTTTGAAGTCGGCCGAGGGGAGGTACGTATTCGTGGAACTGAGAAAGCCGGAGACGAACGAGAACTGCCGGATGCCCGGAAACAACTGGATGAGGAAGCGCACGGCCGTGTCGCCGGAGCTGACCGGAGTGAGATCGAAGACGCTCGTCGTGAACGTCGTCGTCACGGCAGGGGCGGTGAGATCGGAGAACGCGGTGCTCTTCGGAATCGTGATGATGTCGACGCCGGTGGCGGCATCGCCGGAGTAAACGTTCGCGGTGACGACGATCTGGTCCGCGGTGAAGGCCATGCGCGTGAAATCGAGGCTGTCGTTCGGATTCGTCGGCACCGTCACCCGGAAGCGCCGCCACGCGCCGCTCGGATCGCCGGTCGCGGAGAACGCCAGGAAGAGCGTGTTGAACTGCAGGTTCTTGCCGCCGAGCATCGCCACCGCCCAGCGGTCGTTGACCGCGTCGTACATCACGCGCGGATCGGTGAGGTCGGTGTCGGGAAGAGCGGGGTCGTGCCAGAACTGAACGATCGAGAGGAAGGACAGCTGATTGCCGTTGCGGTCGTGCACCGCCACGCTGTTGTTGAACACGCCGATGACGTGGTGCGGTCCGACGGCGCCGCTCACGTCCGGCGGCGCGAAGGCGATCGAGGCGTTCGGCAGCGGATCGAACGAGGAGCGGAAGCCGCGCGTGGCCGGCGGCGCAGTGACGCCGTTCGTGACCGTGACGAGGTCCGCGATGATGGCGCCGCCCTCCGGCGCGCTCGAGGCCCGCGCGGGGCGCGGCCGCTTGCGATGCTCGACCTTCCGTTGCGGAACGCCGGCGCGCGCGAGCTCCTCCAGCGTCGCCGGCGCCATCGCCACGACCTCGGCGGCGCGCGGAACGCCGTCGATCGTCTGCGCCGCCAGCGGCGCACAGACGAGGAGCAGCAGGGCGACGGAAATGCGGACTGGCATCGGGATCAGTGCTTTGCGGCGCGGCCGTGCGGCTTGGGCTGCCGGATATACGTCCACCACGTGCCCCACGTCGTCGTCTTCAGGTTCACCGGCTGCGTGCCGTAGCTCTGCAGCGTCCAGAAGCTGCTGTCGTCGACCGGGTCGACCAGCGTCGTGCTGTACGTTCCCCAATAGAAGCCGGTGTAGACGTTCTCGCCGCTCTTCACCGTCACCGGCGCGCTGACGGCGCCGGAGCTGTCGATGGTGCGGTACTCCGCCGACGGGAAGATGTTCAGGTTGAACGTCGAGTAGCCGACGAGCGCCGTGCCGAAATGGTTCACGGCGATCGACGGGTACGAGTAGTCGGTGGCGGGATCGCTGATCACCGTCGTGGCCGCGCTGGTCCCGGCGATCTTCCACACCACGATCACGCCGCGCGTGCCGTTGTTCGCCGTTCCCACGACCCACAGCGTGCCGTCGCGCAGCAGCGCCTGGTAGGGAACGCCGAGGCCGCAGTCGATGCTGGCTGGCAGCCCGAGCTGGCTGCAGGTCCATTGCGTGTATCCGAGGCCGGAGGGCGACCCGTACGACTGGAAGCCGACCTGTTTGCCCGTGGCGTCGAGCTGGAACGTCTCGAAGAATCCGTGCGCCGTCGTGACCATGCGCACGGCCGTGTCGGACGCGGCCACCGGAACCCAGTCGAGCTCCAGGCCGGCGTGGATCATCGTCGCCGGCGGCGCCGTCGTGCCGTACAGGTCCGCCTTCTTGATCTCGAAGGCGTCGACGCCGTTCTCGATCGTCTCGCCGAGCCACTCGTTCACGGTGATGACGATCTGGTTCGCCGTCATGACCATGCGCGTGGCGTCCGCGTTGAGGCGGACGTCCGTGCCGAAGCTCGTGCGGTAGCGCCGCCACGTGCCGGTCGGGTCGCCGGTCGCGGAAACGGCCAGCAGCAGCGCGCCGTTGTTGAAGTTCCCGTCGTCGCCGAGCATGGCGATGATCCAGCGGTCGGCCGCCGCGTCGTACAGCACGCGCGGCCGGTAATAGAAGAGATCGGGCAGTCCCGTGTCGTGCCAGAACTGCGTGATGGGGATGCCGGTCAGCCCCTTGCCGCTGCGATCGTCCACAACCACGCCGTTGTTGAACGCGCCGACGACGTGGTGCGGTCCCACCGCGCCGCCCGGATCGGGCGGATAGATGCCGCCGTTCGATCCCGCCGCGAAGAACCCGAGCGTCGGCGGCGGCGCGGTGGCGGCATCGGGCGCGGCCGCGGAGAGCGTCAGCGGCGCCATCGGCATCAGGTCGATTTTCTCGGCGGCCAGGGGAGCGGAGAGCAGGAGCAGGACGAGGGAGCAGGAGAGATTTCGCATCGGACCGGGCGACATGGTACATTGACTTCCGCTGGATTGATTTGGGGCCGCTTGCAACCAGCTTAAAAAAAGCTAAATCGCCGCCGGTTCGAAGCTGCTTTCGAGTTTGGCCCCACGTCAGCCGTGGGGCTTTTTGTTTATGCAGGACTTCATACAAGCGATCGCCGACGAGCACGTCTACCTCTTCGATGGCGCGATGGGGACGATGCTCTACGCCAAGGGCGTCTTCATCAACAAGTGCTACGACGAGCTCAACCTCCGCAACCCGGAGATCGTGCTCGAGGTCCATCGCCAATACGTCCGCTGCGGCGCGGAGATCCTGGAGACCAACACCTACGGCGCGAACCGCGTCAAGCTGCGCAGCTTCGGCATCGAGGAGGAGCTGCGCGACATCAACGTAGCCGCGGTGGAGATCGCCCGCCGCGCCGCGGGCGACTCCGTCTACGTCGCCGGTGCCATCGGGCCGCTGGGCATCCGCATCGAGCCGTACGGGCCGACCGCGCTCGAAGAAGCGCGCGAATTCTTCCGCGAGCAGGCCGCGGCGCTGCGCGACGGCGGCGTCGACCTCATCATCATCGAGACGATCTCCAACATCGCCGAGGCCGAGCAGGCCATTCTGGCGGTGCGCGACGTCTGCACGTTGCCGATCGTCGCCCAGATGACCATCGGCAACGACCACCGCACCATCTTCGGCGACACGCCGGCCACGATCGCCAAGCGCATGGACGCCGCCGGCGCCGACGTCGTCGGCCTCAACTGCTCCGTCGGCCCCGACGTGATGCTCGACGCCGTCGAAGAAATGAGCGCCGTCACCGCGAAGAAAATCTCCTGCCAGCCGAACGCCGGCCTGCCGCGCGAAGTCAACGGGCGGCAGATGTACATGGCCTCGCCCGAGTACATGGGCAAGTACGCGAAGCGGCTCATCCACAAGGGCGTCAAGTTCCTCGGCGGCTGCTGCGGGACGACGCCGGAGCACATCAAGCTGATGCGCGACGCGGTCCGCCCGCTTTCGCCGCGGCGCTCCTTCGTGGTCATCGAGCGGGAGACGAACGGGAAGAAGCAGAACGGTGTCGAGCCCGTGCCGATGGCGGCGCGCTCGAACTGGGGGCGCAAGATCGCCGCGGGCGAGTTCGTGACGACGATCGAGATCGTCCCGCCGAAGGGGCCGAACCCGGAGGCCATGGTCAAGTCGGTGCAGTCGATCAAGGACGCCGGCGTCGACGCCGTCAACGTCCCCGACGGCCCGCGCGCGCAGAACCGCATGGGGGCGATCGCCGTCGCCTTCCTGCTGCACACGCGCGTCGGCATCGAGCCGGTCCTTCACTACTGCTGCCGCGACCGCAATCTCCTCGGCATGCACAGCGATCTCCTCGGCTGCGCGGCGCTGGGGCTGCGCAACCTGCTTTTGATCACCGGCGATCCGCCGAAGATGGGCCCGTACCCCGACGCCACGGCGGTCTTCGACATCGACTCGATCGGCCTGACGAACATGGTCAGCCTCATGAACCGCGGTCTCGACCTCGGCGGCAACCCCTTCGGCGAGGCCACGAAGTTCACCATCGGCGTCGGCGTGAACCCTGGCCACCTCGACCTCGACACCGAGCTGCGCCGCCTCGACTGGAAGATCAAGGCCGGCGCCGAGTACGCGATCACGCAGCCGGTCTTCGACGCCCGGCAGCTCGAGCAGTTTCTGAAGCGCATCGACGGTTGGAACCTGCCGATCGTCCCCGGCATCTGGCCGCTGCTGTCGTACCGGAACGCGCAGTTCATGAACAACGAGGTGCCGGGAGTGAACGTGCCGGACGAGGTGATGGAGCGGATGCGCATCGCCAGCGAGAAGAGCAAGGAGCACGGGATGATTGAGGGCGTGACGATCGCCCGGGAGACGCTGGCGCGGGTGCGGGGGGCGGTGGCGGGGGTGCAGGTGTCGGCGCCGCTGGGGCGGGTCGACCTGGCCCTGCAGGTGTTCGACGGATTGGTGGCGACAAAGGCGGCGGAGGCGCGATGAAGGAGCTCTACGAATACAACATCTGGGCGAACCACAAGACCCTCGACTCGCTCGAACCCTTGACGAACGAGCAGTTCACGGCGCCGATGGGGGGAAGCTTCGCCTCCATCCGCGACACGGTCGTGCACATCATCGGCGCGGAGTGGATCTGGTGGCAGCGCTGCATCGGGGAGCGGCCGAAGGGGCTGCTCGATCCGGCCGAATTTCCCGACGTGGCCGCCTGCCGCGAGCGCTGGAAGGAAATCGATGAAGGATATTTGTCGCTGGTAAAGAATGCCGATTTAGACGAAGACGTCACATACATCAACCGGCACGGAAATCAGTACACATATTCGATCGACAAAATTATGATTCATAATGCGAATCATTCGACGTACCACCGCGGGCAGATCGTCACGCTGCTGCGGCAGATCGGAGCCAAGCCGGCGGTGACGGACTATTTGTTGTTCATCGACGAGCGATCACCGCAATAGACACGTCGTCCTCCGCCTTCCCCCCGGCGAAGGCCGTCCAGGCATTCACCAGCGCGGCCACCACCCCCGGCGCCGTCGGCGTTGCGTTGCAAGCCACGATCGAGTCGACGTAAGCGTCGCCGAGCTCGCAGCCGTCGGCGTTGCGCGCCTCGGTCAGCCCGTCCGAGTGGAAGAGCAGCTGCTCGCCCGCAGCCAGCGCGCCGCGCAGCTCGGGCCAGACCATGGCCGGCTTGATCCCCAGCGGATACGAGCCGTCGCCGATCCGCTCGGCCACCTTCCCCTCTGCCACGCGGATCACCTGCGGGTGCCCCGCCACCGTGGCCACCCAGTTGCCGTCGGGCTCGAGAAGGAAATAGCAGCAGGAGAAAAACGAGCGCTTGCCGCCGGCGCGGCAGAGGATGCGATTCAGACTTCCGACGATCGAGGCCGGCGACGGATCGACGTCGAGCTGCGTCCGGAACGCCGCGTGCGCGACCGCCATCACCAGCCCGGCCGCCATCCCGTGCCCGGAGGCGTCGCCGAAGAGCACGGCCAGGCGGCCGTCGGGGAGGGGGACGAAGTCGTAGATGTCGCCGCCGACCGTGTTCGCGATCCGGTTGAACGCCGCGATGGCGTACTCCTCCGTCTGCGGCGGATTCGCGGGGAGCAGGTGGGCCTGCAGGTCGCGGGCGAGCTCCAGCTCGTCGCGGATCTTGATCTTGTCGATCAGCTCCATCCCCAGGAGCAGGACCATGAGGATGAACGAGCCGGCCATCTCCGCGAAGAGCCACCAGTCGATCTGGTGATGCGTGTGCGAAAAGATCGTGAAGAGGCAGGCGAAGAACCAGACGAAGGAGACGAGGAAGATCATCCGCCGCAGCGGCGCCAGGCGGCGGGCGATGCCGAAGAGGATGGCGCTGCGCGTGCGCACGAAGCGGCGGATGCGCCGCCGATCGCGCTCGATCTCGCCGGCGTGCTCGGCGATGAGCATCTCCCGCGTGGCCGGCCATTCCGTGCCGTAGAGCGCGGCCACGTCGCTCGTTTTCAGCGAGGAGATCGTGTCCTTGCCGAGCTCGACCCAATCGCGGACGCGTGCCATCGTCCGCATTGTACGCAGCGGCGCCCGCGGGGTTCGTCAGCTACAATAACCGGCTCCATGTCCCCCGCAGCGCGGCGCCTCTTCCTCCTCCTGGCATTGCTCTCTTCGCCCCTGGCCGCGCAGGAGCTCCCCTTCACGCACTACACGCCGAACGACCAGGTCCCTCTCCCCTCGGCCAGCGTGCAGAAGATCATTCAGGACCACCTCGGCTATGTCTGGCTGGCCTTCTATTCGTCGGGACTGACGCGCTACGACGGCCACGCCATGGAGAACTACGGCACCGCCGACGGCCTCCTCGACCTCACCGTGCGCGAGGTCGTCGAGGATCCGGGGCACCACCTCTGGGTCGGCTCCGAGTCGGGCCTCGTCGTCTCGGAGAAGCCGCTCGACGACTACGAGCCCGGCCGCCGCGTCCGCTTCGTCAGCACCGTCGGCAGAGCGGCGCTGCCGCGCTCGCGCATCCGCCGGGCTGCGCTCCTGGCCGGGCCTGACGGCTGGGTCTGGGCCGGCGTGCAGAACTCGCTCGTCCGCTACCGCCTCCGCGGCGGCGTGCTGGAGACGGGACCGATCGACCGGCCGGAGCTCCCGACCGGCGTCTCGGCGATGCTGCTGCGCCGCGACGGCACGCTCCTCGTCGCCCTCAACGGCGGCGGCGTGCTGCGCTTCAGCGGCGACGGCCGGCTCCTCGGACCGCTCCAGGGCATCCCGCCGACGCCGATCAGCGCCATGGCCGAGACGAACGAGGGCGCGCTGTGGGGCGGCGGCGTCGACGGCTCCGTCTGGCGCATGCAGAACGTCGTCTCCACCGCCATCAGCCACGAGCTGACGGAGCGGATCGTCGCGATCAAAGAAACGAGCGCCGGCGACGTCTGGATCGCCTCGCTCGGCAGCGGCGCGCTGCGCATCAACGGCTTCGACTTCACCGACCGCATGCGCGTGAACCGCGCCACGGGCCTCCTCGGCGACACGCTCTGGTCGCTCATGGAGGACCGCGAAGGCAACCTCTGGTTCGCGCAGAACGGCGGCGTCTCCCGTCTCCGTCGCGACTACAAGGCCTTCATCGCCTTCACCGGCCGCTCCCACACCGGCGAGGCGCCGCTGCTGCCCGACCCCAGCGCCTTCGCCGTCCTCCCGCCCGTCCCGAATTCGCAAGATCCGTGGACGCGGGCGATGTGGATCGGCACCGGCGGCGGCATCGTGGCCATCGACGGGCGCACGCGCGTGGCCACGATCACGGCCCAGGACGGCCTGCTCAGCAACTCCGTCTACTCGATCTCCCGCGACGGCGAAGGGCGGCTGTGGGTCGCCGACGTCGGCGGCATCAACTGCATCGCTCCGGCGGGGAAGGAGCCGCCGCCGGGCCCCGGCGAGACGCGGCACTCGATCACGCTCTTCGGGCAGCCCGTCACCATTACCGGCTACGCGCTCGACACGAGCTACTTCGGCCGCGAGCTCGCCAACGGCATCTGGTTCGCCGGCAGCGGCGGCGTGAGCTGCCTCTGGCATGGGCAGTGGTTCGTCTTCCGCAGCGCCAGCGGACTGCCGGTGGCGGGCGGATCGACGGTGGCGGTCGACGATGACGGCTACGTCTGGGTCGGTACGCCCGACAACGGCCTCTATCGCAGCGTCGCCCCGTTCGATCCCGAGCACCTCCAGCGCAACGGCTTCGAGGTGACGCAGCGCGCCTTCGTGAACGTGTGGCGCCATTCGACCGGCGCGCCGAGCGACTCGGTGCGCTCGATTCTCTGGCACGACCACAAGCTGTGGGCGGGGACGACCGAAGGGTTGGCGGTGATCGACGCGAGACCGCTGCGCGTCACCGCGTTCCTCCGCCCGGCGATCCTCGGCGGGCCGATGGTCGTCGGCCTGGCCGCGGCGCCGGACGGCACGCTGTGGGTCGCCCAGAACGCCGGCGTCATCCGCATCGATCCGCGCACCGCGCATGTCATCGCCCGGGTGTCGAAAGTCGACGGCCTCATCGAAGACGAAGCGTGGGCGTACACGCCCGTCTCCGTCGGCGCCGACGGCCGCGTCTATCTGGCCACCCCGGCGGGCGTCTCGATCTTCAACGCCCCGCTGCGCCTCATCAACAGCGAGCGGCCGGTGCTGCGCTTCCGCCAGATCGCCGAGCGCGAGGACCGCTGGCGCGGCAACAACGAAGTCTCCTTCGAGTTCGCCGCGCTCACCTTCACCGACGAGTCGCGCGTCCACTACCGCACGCGCCTCTTCGGCTACGACAACGACTGGGCGCCGGACCGTCCCGACGAGAAGATCCGCTACACGAACCTCCCGGCCTGGCTTTTCCCGCGGCACTACACCTTCGCCGTGATGGCCCACAACAGCGACGGCGTCTGGTCGCGCGAGCCGATCATGTTCGAGCTCGTCGTCCACCCGGCCTGGTGGCTGACCTGGTGGGCGTTCCTCGTCTACGTCGGCGCGGTCGTGCTCTTCGCCAACGTCGCCAATCGCTGGCGCGTGCGCAACCTGCAGCGGAAGAATCGCGAGCTGGCCATCCTCGTCGACAACCGCACCGAGGAGATCCGGGCCCAGGCGCGCGAGCTCGAGGCCCTGGACATGATGGTCGAGGCCATCAACCGCGAGCTCGTCGTCGAGAACGTCCTCAAGACCCTGCTCGAGCAGTCCATGAAGCTCTTCCCGCAGGCGGAGAAAGCGACGTTCCTGCAGTTCAATTACGACAGCGGGCGCGTCGAGGTCGGCGCGGTCCTCGGCTACGACGTCGAGTCCTTCCGCGGCGTCGAGTCATCGATCGACAGCGCCCGCCGCCGCTTCTCCGAGAACGCCGAGCTCCTCGAGGAGGGCGTCTACGTCGTGCGCGCCGACACCCGCCTGGCTCCCGGCCTGCCCCTGCCGAGCTGCATGCTGGCCATGGAAGTGACGCTGGCCGGCCGCGTGGAAGGTTTCCTCGTCCTCGACAACTTCAGCGACCCCGACGCCTTCAGCCGCTCCGACCTCGGCAAGCTCACCCGCGTGCGCGAGCACGCCGTCAGCGCCATCTCCAAGGCCCGCATCCTCCGCGAGCTGCAGCTCAAGAATCGCGAGGCCGAGGAGGCCAACCAGGCCAAGAGCCGCTTCCTGGCCAACATGTCCCACGAGCTGCGCACGCCGATGAACGCCATCATCGGCTTCTCGGAGATCCTCTGCGAGCGCCTCGAGGAGAAGATCGATCCGAAGTCGATGAACTTCCTCCGCTCCATCGTCAGCTCCGGGCGGCACCTCCTGGAGATCATCAACGACATCCTCGACCTCTCCAAGATCGAGGCCGGGAAGATGGAGATTTTTCCGGAGACGTTCGCCGTTCGCGGCGCCATCGACAGCGTCTGCCAGGTCATGAAGGGAATGTCGACGCGCAAGAACATCAGCTTCGCCGTCGAAGTCGCCCCCGAGGTCAGCGACATCGAGACCGACAACGCCAAGTTCAAGCAGATCCTCTACAAC
>JBKOUP010000051.1:0-11904 GCA_046723495.1 Acidobacteriota bacterium | reverse complement strand
CCTTTACCCCTTGCGCGTAGAAGATGCCGGTGGGGAGCCGGAGGAGCGTGTGGACGTCGGCGCGCTTGAGCAAGTCACGGCGGACGGTCTCGCCGGCACCTCCTTCGAACAGAACGTTGTCCGGCACGACGACTGCCGCCCGGCCATGCTGCTTCAGGATCGTGAAGATGTGCTGGACGAAGTTGAGCTGCTTGTTGCTGGTCGTGGCGACAAAGTCATTGCGGTTGATGACCAGCGACTCTTTCGAAGTCTCGCCCGCCTCGTTCACGATCGTGACGCTGCTCTTCTTGCCAAACGGGGGATTGGCGAGGACGAGATCGTACTCTCCGTGCTTCTCCGCCAGCGCATCTTTCGTCATCACGGGAAGTTCGTCGTCGGAGTCGCCACCGATGCCATGCAGCAGAAGATTCATGGCGCAGAGGCGTGTGACGCCGTCGACCAGCTCGATGCCGTAGAACGTCCCGTGCTTGAGCCGCTTCTTCTGCGCCTTGTCGAGCTTGTAGTTCTTCGGATCGGCGAGATAGTTGTAAGCGCCGAGAAGAAAGCCGCCGGTACCGCAGGCGGGATCGCAGATCGTCTCGTGCGGCCGCGGTGCCATCACATCGACCATGGCGGCGATCAGCGCGCGCGGCGTAAAGTATTGGCCCGCTCCGCCCTTCACGTCCTCGGCGTTCTTCTGCAGCAGCCCTTCGTAGGCGTCGCCTTTGACGTCGACGTCGAGGGCGGACCACTGCTCCTTGTCGATCAGATCGACGATCAGCCGCCGCAGCTTGGCCGGGTCCTGAATCTTGTTCTGGGCCTTGCGGAAGATGATGCCGAGAAGCCCGGGTCGCTTGCCGAGCTCTTCGAGCGTGTGGCGGTACTGGATCTCCAGCTCATCCCCGTCCCGCCTCCGCAGTTCCGGCCAGCTATAGCTCTTCGGAATCGCCGAAGGCTTGTTGAACGGCGGCCGGCTTTGCTCGTCCGCCATTTTGAGGAACAGCAGAAAGGTGAGCTGCTCGACGTAGTCCCCATACGAGAGGCCGTCGTCCCGCAGAATGTTGCAGTAGTTCCAGAGCTTCGCAACGAGAGCGTGAGCCATCATGAACTTGCGGCCGCCGTAGGCTTCCCAAATCCCGTCGGTACGAAGCCTTCCTTTCTCATCCATTCCAACGCTTTGCGCCATCGTTCTTTGGGGATTCGCTGCTTACTCTCGTGCCACCTGTGAAGAACCTCGTGCACGATGACGTCGTCGGTCACTTCCCGTCCCCAAAGAAGCAGGTCATTCCACGCTGCGTACGCTGTGGAGAAAATCTCGCAGCGTTCGGTGTCCCAACGTCGCATAAGGCGGATCAGACGCCTGATCGTCTCGAGCTTCTCCGGCCAATACCGCTCGAGATACTTCTCGTGGCCGCCCGCCTTGGCCAGGGGGCGATAGCCATGCCCAACCTTCTTACGTGAATACGATTCATACCATTTCTGTCGCTTCAGCTCAGCTTCGTTGGCATAGATCAGACGATTGTCGTAGGGCCCAGCCGCATCGCGATGATATTGGACGTCGAGATCCGTGATCTCCGCGATGTGCTCGCACAGGTGAAAGATTTTCTGGTGCTTAATTTGTCCGAATGTCGGCTCTGCGTGGAGCTGATGAACGATCTCCGCTGAGAGAACAGCCCGAAGAAAATGGCGCCGACTCGTGGGAGACCTCTCCTTGATTTTGCCGGCTAACTTATCCGTGACGTCGCTCTTGACGAGGCGACCGGAGAAGGCGCGCTCCAGAATCGACTGGCGAAGTCGGGCTGCCCGCTGGAGATTCGCAGCCAGTAATCGCTCAAGTTCATCGATTACGCTCAGTCGGCGTTCGAATTCATTCACGAGACGGTATTGTTCAGCTAGCGGCGGTACAGGGATTCGATACGATCTGATATCTCGCAGGTTGATGTGAGGATGAGCACTACCCGTCGCTGCGGCAAGTGCTTGTCTTCGACCTACTGGGCCGTTTAGAACCGGCAATAGGTAGGTGGACAGGATGTTCGTCAAAGGCCGAAAAAGGCACATGCCCTGTGACAAACACACCCGAACGCCCTCTGGAATCTCAACCGCCCAACCCAAACTAAGCTCACGGCTATAAACGATGTCGCCAGTCTGAGGTATTCGGCGTTTGGTCTGTATTGCGAATTCTGCTTCACTCACGTGCCGAGCCTCGGCTAGGTTCAGAGCGCCGTTTACTACATCTCGAGGACCCAAGGCGTATGGCCCAACTGCTGTATATTTGGGCGTACGATGGGCGCTATCGACAAAGACCTCGCATAAATGGTCAAGAGTCATGCTTGACCACCCATCACGAACGGTGCCCTGAGTAGTACCTTCGCACGCCGCATTGAGTACAGCTGCTCTGTATTTCTTCAAGTTTGCACGTGCCCGCCTCAACGCAATCACAGCGGCGTCAAGCCGTGTGAATTGCTTCTCGATCTCCAGCACGATCCGCTGCTGTTCAGCGATGCCTGGCAGAGGCAGTTTGATCTCTCGAACGATTTCTTGGCTGATGTTCGACTGAGCGCCACCTTTTCCTTGGTGGATAAGATCGTTGCGTTTGCTTTCAAGAAACCGGTAAAGATACCGAGGATCGAGATCAGGGGTAGGAAAGATTCCGCAGACCGCCTGGTTCGTAGCCGCATTAGTGCCGAGAATTCCAAGCCGCCCAACAGTTGCGCCATAGAGCGCGATGCATACAGTGCCTTTCGGAAAGATTTTGGCGCTGGAAGAAGCGAGCCCTTGGTCAGTAATCGTTTCCTCGGTAGCGTAGACCACGCCGTCGCGCAGCTCACCAGACTTCACCCACAGTATGGAGCCGCCGTAGAAATCAGGCCGAGTACGCGAAGGCGTTCCTCCACTACTGGTCTTTGCAACGTCGCCGAGACGAACGAGCCTCCACGAGGTAGGAAAGGCGGTTGAATCTACGGCCACTCGCCGCAACTCTCCGTTTTGAGTGTGATTGAGGCTGCGCGAGTTGCGCTCGACCTTCCAATTGCCAACTCTCGCTCCTGCATCGCCTCCAGCATCCGCAACTTCTCCGCGACAGGCCGCGTGGCCAGCTCGCGCCGCAGTGCGCGTTTGCCTTCGAGAATCTTCTGTAGGGACGGGATCATGGCGTTTCGGAGAGGAATTGTCGTTCAAACTTCGCCCAGGCATCAACGAGCTCGTGGCGGCGCAGGATAGCCTGAAATCGGGCAGCGTCGAGCGCTCCTTCCTCGATGAACTGCAGCAGGCGGGCTTTGTCCTTCGCGCGGCCCGTCTGGAGGGCGATCGCCGCGAGATGATCCGCCGTGAAGACTCGCGCCGCCACGCCATCTACGTCCATCTCGACGGCCTCGGCGAGAGCTTCCTCCACGAGGGGTCCGGTCGGCGGAAGGAACTGCACCGGCCAGCCGGCGATCATCACGTACTCTCCTTTCATCAACCAGCCGCGCGCGGCGAGGTAGTCGAAGATCGGCTTCGGAGTGGCCAGGAGCTGGCCCGGCTCGGGATGGAAGGCGACGAAGACGTCGACGTCGAGCGTCGCTACGGGCTCCAGATAGAACGTCGCACCGACTGCCCCTCCGATCGCGTACCGGTCGATGATCCCGTCTGCCTCCATCTGGTTCATGGCGATGATGACGTCGCGAATGCTCATGCCGCCAGCGCCTCATTCAGCTCGTCCAGCAGGCTCGGGAACTCGGCGCCGAAGAGTTGATGTGCCTTCCCGAGGCCGCCGCGCTGGTCGAAGGGCGCGTAGGAGAAGTCCTCGGGCTCGATGCTCAGGCTCGTGGCGATGTGGTCGCGGATCAAGCCGAGCCAAGTGCGCTGCTCGTCTGTGAACACGACCCCGCTCCGCTCCTTGCGTCGCAGCCACTGCTCGAAACGCTCCTGCACGGAGTCGGCAAAAGGCGCAAGCACCGGCTGCTGTTCGAGGGCGAAACGAACGAGTGCCACCAGATCGGCGAAGCGCCCCGCCTGCGAGCGCCCGCGTACCTTTTTCGGAGCCGTGACGGCAAACGCGTCCCACAGACGGTCCTCGGTCCATGTGGCGTTCTGCTCGCGCAGCTTCTTTTCCAGCTCCTTGAGCATCGCCTCCGTGAGGCGCTCACGGTACGGCCGGCTGTAGAGGATCTGCAGCGCATCGATCTCCGCCTGGTGCGAGGCGAGGTAGTCGTGGAACGATTGCACGAGGCCGGCGGCCTTCTCTTTTGCAGCGGCATCGAAGCCCTGCGACGCGACTTCGTCGAGGGTGAAGATGTCGATGGCCTGTTCGGTCTCGCGCTTGAGGTTCTCCAGCGTTTCCCGCAGCGCAGGCTTGTCGAACGGTGCACAGGCCTCGGCGATGAGCTGGCGCTGCGCGGTTTCGTACTCTGTTCTTGGAATCGCCGCAGCATCGACCTGCGGATCGCCCGATACGAACGTGGCGATGGCGTCCGGATCGAAGGCGCGAAGCAGCAAGGCCGCAAGCGTGGACGGCGTCGCTCCCCCCGACGCGTTCACGATCTGCCTGCGCTGCGCGTCGTCCAGCTCGCGATCAAGGCGAGCCAAGCGCGAGGCGAGCGTCGTCAGCGTGTCCTCATCACGACCGCCGGGGAAGATCACGCGCTGCAACAGGTTTTTCAGCGGCACGGTCGGTTTGCGGTCGAGCGGCCGCGACTCAGTCTTGTCGCTCTCGCAAACGCCGACCGCGTCGACGATGACGAAATGCGTTTTCGCATGCGCCTCCGCGCCAGAGACGGCCTGCAGGTCGGTCGGAGTTAGGACGCGCGTTCCCCGTCCCTTCATCTGCTCGAAGTAGACGCGGCTGCGTACGTCGCGCAGGAAGATCAGAACCTCGATCGGTTTCACGTCCGTACCGGTCGCGATCATGTCCACGGTCACGGCAACCCTCAGCGTCGCAGAGAGCCGGAACTCGCTGATCATCTCCTTCGCTTTGACCGGCTTCCCGGTGACCGGGTGCTTCGTCTGATACGTGATCTTCTTGCAGAAGTCGTTGCCGCGCCCGAAGACCTCGCGGCAAATGTGCACGATGTCCTCGGCGTGCGAATCGTCCTTCGCAAAGATCAACGTCTTCGGCAGTAGGGTCCGACCGGGAAACAGATCCGTAAAGACGACGTCACGATACGCGCTGAGGACCGTGCGAATCTGGTCCGGAACGACAATCGAACGATCGAGATCGGCCGGCGTATAGTCGAGGTCTTCATCGAGCACCGCCTGCCGCAAGGCACGCGAGGCCTTGCTGCGCCGATCGACGAACAACCCCTTTTCGACCTTACCGCCCTGCGCAGTGACGCGCGTGCGGATGCGATAGACGTCATATCCGACGTTCACGCCGTCGGCGACGGCGCGCTCGTGGTTGTATTCCGCGACGCGATTCTGATGAAAGTAAGCAATGGTCTGCGGTGCAGGCGTGGCCGTGAGCCCCACAAGAAAAGCATCGAAGTACTCGAGTCCCTGCCGCCAGAGGTTGTAGATCGACCGATGACATTCATCCGTGACGATGAAATCGAATTTCTCGATCGGGACGGTGGGGTTGTAGACGACATCGCGAGCCGGCGTTCGGCCTCCCAGCGCCTGCGCGAGATCGGCGGCGGAAAGGTCGTCCGCTCCCTCAGGCAGTTCCTCGTCGCGCAGAATCGAATAGAGACGCTGGATCGTGCAGATGGTGACCCGCGCGACATCGTCGATATGCGGCGAGGCCAGATGCTGCACGTTGTACAGCTCCGTGAAGAGGCGACCGGTGTCGGGAGTGCGATAGCGTGCGAACTCGTCCCGGGCCTGCTCGCCGAGGTTCGAGCGGTCGACGAGGAAGAGCACGCGCTTCGCGCCGGCGTGTTTGATGAGTCGATAGATGAAGGCGCACGCGGTGAAGGTCTTGCCCGCTCCGGTGGCCATGTGAATGAGCGCACGGGGGTGTGCCCGGGCGAACGATTGCTGCAGTCCCTCAATCGCCTCGATCTGGCAGTCGCGCATGCCGGTGGTGTTGAGCGGATGCAACCCCGGCATCCGGGCCAGCCGGCCGCGCAGCGAATCGGACTCGGATGCCCAATCGCCCAGGGTCTCGGGACGATGAAATGTGAAGACGCGACGGGAGCGCGGAAAGGGATCGCGCTCGTCGCGAAAGAATGTCTCGATGCCGGTGGACTCGTAACGAAACGGGGGCGGTGTCTGGAGCTCGGCGGCGAGGTAATCCGGCAGGTTGTCCGCGTAGCTCGTGGACTGGTCGGCAATGATGGAGAGCTTCGTGCCCTCTTTCTTCGCCTCCACGACACCAACGGGCTTGCGGTCAACCAGGAGTAGGTAATCGCACGGCCCACTCTTCAAGCGCACTTCGCGAAGGGCGATACCACGACTGGCGGAGAAGTCCGCCTTCTTAAAGTCCTGTACAGCCCATCCGCACGCCGCGAGCTGGGCGTCGATTCGCGCGCGGGCTTCTTGTTCTGGGGCGTTCGGCATGCGAGGTGATTCCGGTCAGGATAACTCGTCTGCACCCATACCAGTCGTGGCGCCGCGTGGCTCCGTCGTGGTGTGCGCGTAGCCAGTAGCTCCACGTCAACTCGTGAGCGCTGGTCCAACGGCGTCGCTCAGCTCGCGGTGGTCACGATTCCGTGTAAGGTCCTTTCTTGCGGTTTGTACGCGGGCCGAACCCCCCAAGCTTGGGCATTAACATACTTGACTCAAACGGGTTTCGGACCTATATTGTCTGCATGCCTAAGAAAAAAGCCCGTACCCGCCGCGATGGCCCCTATGTTCCGCCAACCCTTCAAGAGGCCATCGTATTCTTCGCGGACCCGGACAACGCCTTTGAGTACGCCGTAGCGCGCCGCTGGCCGGACGGCGTGCGCTGCCCCTTCTGTGACTCGCCGGACAACGCGGCGATCGCGTCCCGTAAGACGTGGCGCTGCCGCACGTGCAAGAAGCAGTTCTCCGTCCGCGTAGGAACGATCTTTGAGGACTCGCCGATCTCCCTTGGCAAGTGGTATACCGCCGTGTGGATGCTCATGAACTGCAAGAACGGCGTGTCCTCTTACGAGATCCACCGTGCGCTGGACGTGACACAGAAAACCGCGTGGTTCATGCTGCACCGCATCCGCGCTGCGATCAAAGCGAAGTCCTTCAACAAAAAGCTCGCGGGGATCGTGGAGGCCGACGAGACTTTTATCGGCGGCCTGTTCAAGAACATGCACACTCGGCGCAAAGAAAAGATCCGCGCCGAAAGTGACGCCAAGGGCGCGAGCACCATGCGCGGCGCCATTGGTAAGACTCTTGTGCAGGCCGTGCTTGAGCGTGACGGAGAGATCCGGGCGCACGTCGTGCCGTCCACGAAGGTTAATGACCGGCTGCCGTTCATGGAAGAGCACGTGCAGGATGGCTCCGCGCTGATGACGGACGAAGGCTACACGAACACGAAGTTCGATGAAAAGTTCGTTCACCAGTACGTCAATCACGAGATCGAATACGTCCGCGGTAACGTCCACTGCAACGGCGTAGAGAACTTCTGGAGTTTGTTGCAGCGCACCCTCGGCGGCACGTACGTGAGCGTCGAGCCGTTCCACCTCGCGGCCTATGTGGATGAGCAGGCGTTCCGGTTCAACAACCGCCAGACGAACGACTGCGAACGGTTCGACCGCGCCATGGCAATGATCCCTACCGCTCGCCTCACGTACAAGGATCTCATCCGAGCAGAGCAGGCGTGAAGCGGCAGGGGCGGGGGCGAAGGACTTCACGCCGGTAGGACATCGGTAGCCGTCAACTGAATGCGACACAGCGGAGATGGCGATTCGCATCATGGCCGTCCGAGAGTACAATTGCAAATACGATGGAGCCGACAGACAGCCACACGCCGCGCGGTGAGTCTGCCGCTCATTTCAGAATTGCATACCAAGGTCAGCCTGGCGCAATGGACGTTGAGGATCTAGCGCCAGCCCTCCTCGGTGTAGGCGCGCTATGCAAACGCGCGAATGAACAGTTTAATGGACCATCAGTCGCTATCAGCGTTCAAGTCAGGTCGAATTTTCAGACAGGCTCGTTTGATATAGATTTTGATTTGATTCAGGCCACGGCTACGGCTGTATTGGGCGCCGTCCCGCTCTTTACGCCAGAGAATATAAAATCAGCTCGCGATCTCGCTGCCCTCATTGGCCTTGTGACTGTTGGCGACGAAAAGGCGTTCACATCACTGTTCGGGCTCATTAAATGGCTGCGCGGTGAACGCATTAAGAAGATTGAGCCAGTTACGCAGAATGAGTTCAAGATCATAAATGAGCATGGCGATAACCTCACAATTAATGGCGATGTTCATCAACTTATTCTGAATCCAGCGATCCGTGAAGCTGCACATCAGACGTTGCGACCGCTTGAGCAGCCGACTGTGACCGCCGTTGAATTTATCGAAGGTGGCACGGTTGTAGATGACGTGACTAAAATGGCGTTACCGTTCTTTCACTTAGAAGACGCAGTGCCTGAGCCGCCTAGCGATCTCGAAGAGGTGCTATCGGACAACACACGTCCAATGGCGTACGAGGTAATCAGGCCAAGTTTCGACCCTACACTACAGTGGACGATGTCAGATGGTGATCGCCATATCGGGGTATACGTCGATGACAAGGAATTCATGGACCGAGTAGCGCGCGGTGTTTACGAATTTCGGGCTGGCGCCGTCGTTGTCGGCGACTATCGCATACGTAGCGTCAGGGTTGATGGTCGGATAAAAACGGACTACCGGCTCGTCCATGCGGCAGAGGTTAAGTTGCGGCCAGTACAACACCCGTTGCTCCCACCAGCCGCCAATATATAGCTCGCCGTAGTAGATGGAGCAAATCACTCGCCGTGATCCATAACGCCCCCGCGACCGGAGATCAAACTTCCCCGAAGGCAGAGCAGAATGAGGACGGGGCTGGGATGGCCCTGCCGTAGAATGCAGCGGCGCGAGCGCGGCGAGGCGTCTCCAGGCAAACTCGCGGAGGGGTACCCCGCACCGTCGCGTACCGCGAAGGCGCGGCGCGCCCGCTCGGCACCCGTCGCCGGGCGGGACGCGCCGCTGCCTGTTGCGTGACGGGCCGATTCGCCCCCGGCGGGGAGCCGCGAGGAAGAAAGGTCCAGTTGCTTTCAGGTTTGTTCGATTTCCCGTTAGGTCTGTAGGTCAGGGCGCGCCGCGCCCGGTCACGCGCACGGCAGGGTAACAGCAGCTTCAAAGGAATTCAAGATCGTTTGAATAAACGGATGGCTTGACGTTTGTAGCGGATGTCACGCATTATTGCCGCCTGACCATCATGCTATCGTCTTCGCCGCAGATGTCTCCGCAGGAGCCGGTCGACTTCGGCGGCTTGGTTCGTCAGCTTCGCGATGCGCGCGGTTGGACCCAGGAGAAGCTAGCGCGCGAGGCCGACATCACCGTCACGAGCGTGTCGAACGTCGAGCGCGGGGCGACGCGGCCGACTGCCGAGACGGTCGAAAAGATCGCGAAGGCGTTCGGCCTTGAGCCTACGGAACTCGACGCACGGCGGCTGGCGGAAGCTGTTGCTGCCGAGGCGCGCTCGTTCGCGAAGCGGCGGGCGATCACGCGACTGCTTGCCATGGGGGAGCGTGAAGTCGAGGCGGTTCTGTCGGCCCTCGACGAACGATCAGCGAAGCGCCGGAGGCCGAAGTGAGCGAATGCCCGCATCCGGCCAAGCTCCTCAAGCTCGTGTCCGATGGTGAGTACGTGCCGCATCTCCGCGAGTGCGAGAAGTGCCGGAACTTCGTTGCCGCGGCGGCCGAGGCGATGAGCACGCTCAATGATCGGACCGAGCTTGAAGCCGCCGTACGCGAAGAGATTGACGAAGTGCTCGCCAATACGCCCGAGTACCGCTGGAGCTCTACGTTCCTCGACTCCTGCAATGTGCATCTTCTCCGCTCCGTAGTCGTACGCGATCTCTTCCGGCGCGCCGACGAATTGTCCGGGTCCGAACCATGGCGGGCTCTCAATCTGACGAGGGCGGCGATCCTCGTTTGCGATCACATGGTCGCGAAGGGCAACGCTCCGGCGCCGGAGTTGCGGTTCGAAGTGTTGAAGTTGCACTCGTCTCTGCTCCGCGACACTGGATCGCTGGACGAGGCGCTGAGTGTGCTCGGCCGCGCCTGGATCGTTGCCGACGAGACGGAGAACCGCGAACAGTACCGAGCCATCTTGGCGCTGTGCGGCGCGATCATCTACGCGGAGCCGGACATCGCGAACTTCGATGAGGCGATCAGCCTGGCCGAGGCGGCGGCGCCAGTCCTCGACATCTGCGGTGACGCGCGCCGGTCCGTCATCGCCCGTCACACGAAAGCGTACGCCCTCGCCGTGCAGAACCGCTTTGAAGAAGCAGCTACGATTCTGCGCGGCGTGGTCGATGAGATCCGCGATGCCGGCGGAACACCGCACGACGCGGCGATGGCGCACGCGCTGCTTGCGCTCTGTTACGTTAGGCTCGGATCGCACGGCGAGGCACTTGACCACGCGCGAATCGCTGAACACCTCCACGAGGAGAACGGCGAAACAGTCGATGCCGCGCGAGCGGCGCATCACGCCGCCTTGGCAATCGCGGGCCTCGGCCGCTTCGGAGACGTGCGTGAGGAGTTCACGCGGACGGCGGACGTCGTGTTCGCCGCTGGCCTCTTTGATGTCTGGTGCGTGCTGCGTCTCGACTACATCGCCGCCGCGCTCACGGCTGACAGCAGCGCGGACGTGCGCGCTGATGCCGAAGGCGTTGCGCGTGTCGCGATGACCGTGGGAACGAAGCAGTCATCGCAGCGGCGCCAGTTCGTCGCCGAGGCGTGCAACTACCTCCGGCAAATCGCCATGAACGACGCGCTCACCTTTGAGGTAGCCGACTACGTGCGCGCGTACGTTGACCGCAGCTTCAAGCGAAAGCCCATGAAGTTCGCACGGCCTTCCGGCGCGTCCTTCGTGATGTAAGCGAAGGCAACCGCTCCCGAACCGAAGCAGGCGCCCGTCACGCCTGCCACGGCCGGGAAAACGCGGGCTAAGGCTTAGGCGGCCCGATCCCGATAGGGTCATCCAGCGCCGCTACGAGCCGCTTCAAGAGGAGAACGACGCGCCTCACGACATCTCGCCCGCCCCGAGGATCATCGTCGCCTGGAGCGGCAATGGCGGGCGCCGCGAGCACCACCAGAAGTGAAAAGAGCAGCAGAGCTTTCCTCATCATCCCTCCGTCGAGCGGAGGGGTACCGGACGCCATTCTGCACTTCCGGGAGGCGCGGGGAGTATCATCCCGGCCATGAGCAAGCGGGAGCCAAAACCGGCTGAGCCGGAGAGCGAAGAGTTTTCACGGTTTGATCGCGTGATGACGGCGCTGTTCCGCGTGGACAAGCGGGAGATCCCGAAACACGAGCCGAAGCGCCGGACATCGTCAAAAGCGGCAGAAAAGAGCTAACGCGGCTCACGCGAGCATTCTCAAGAAGAACACGATCACGGCGAGATGGATCAGGAGAAATCCAGCGGGGATACTCCACTCAGGCCCGACAACGTGCCGCCTGTTGTCGAAACCCCAACCCAAGACAATCCATCCGCAAATGAACGTGATGGCATACGCCAGGATCTCAGCGAATTTGAGCGCGTAAGCGCCGACATTCAAAGGAAAACTCTCGCCGCCACGAGAGTCATTGCTATCGTAACCGCGCTCTATATGGGTTTCGCCGCGCTTCAATGGTGGACGATGCGCAGCCAACTCAAATCCATGAATGCCAGCAGTGGAGATACCCATACGCTTGCCACTAAGGCCGGTGAGCAGGCGGCTAACCTTAAGACGCTCGCCGAACAAACCACTACGCTGGCGCAAAGGACCAGCGACCTTGCTAAATACGCAAGAACTTCCGCCGCCGAGGCAGAGAAAAGCGTCGCTGCGACAGAACGACTTGCTGGCG
>JBKOUP010000440.1:0-3918 GCA_046723495.1 Acidobacteriota bacterium | reverse complement strand
CGCGTGATGCGCCGCCTTCCGGGTTCCCCTTCGAGACGATGGTTACTCGATGGCGAACTGCTCTTCCTGCTCTTCTTCGTCGTCGAACTCGAACTCTTCTTCCTCGTCGTCGCTGCCGGCGAAGAGCAGCTCCTCTTCGTTGTCTTCCTCAGGCTCGGCGGTCTCGCCCTCCTCGGACGGCTTCTTCTTGGCCTTGGCCTTCTCCTCGTCCTTGCGCGAGCGCATCTTCGTCGGCTCGGAGCCGGCGCGGATGTAGCCGTACTTGCGCGCGTACTCCAGGAGCGTGCGCTCGAGCATCTTGCGGCCGCGGTAGAGGCGCGACATGACCGTGCCCACCGGGCAGTCGAGGATCTCGGCGATCTCCTTGTACGAGAAGCCCTCGATGTCGGCCAGGAGGACGACCATCTTGTAGTCGTGCGGCAGCGAGTCGAGGGCGCGCTTGACGTCCTCATCCATCATGTCCTGGAAGATCTCGCTCTCCGGGTCCTTGATCAGGTCGGGGGCATTTTTCTGGATCACGCGCTCGTACGACTCTTCGATCTCCGAGAAGTCGATCTTGTGCGGGGTGAGCTTCTTCTTCCGGTAGTTGTTGATGAACGTGTTCTTCATGATCTTGAAGAGCCACGCCTTGAAGTTCGTCCCCTCTTCGAATTTGTCGTAGTACTTGTAGGCCTTCAGGTACGTCTCCTGAACGAGGTCCTCGGCATCCTCGGAGTTGCGCGTCATGCGATACGCCGTGTTGTAGAGCGAGTCGACGTAAGGCATCGCTGCCTTCTCGAAGTCCCATCCCTGTTCGTGATCGTTCGCTACGGCGGTTTTCATGGCTTCTCCCGTTCTTCTCGAATGCTTAGGTCGTGCCGCGTCCCGGTATTAGATGCAGTGGCAAATAAAATGGTTACCGCAGGATTCGGACACTTCCATTGCTACGTTACAAGCTCTTTCGGCTCTGGTGTTTACGACCGTCGCCCTCGATCCGTTGAACTGCCCTCTCAACGGCGAGACAAAAGCCCGGCGGCGTCATCGTCACCGGACACGGATGTCCTCGAAAGCGATTTTGGTCAGGTTTAACTACGGTCTTCTGGAGGGAAGTGTTGGCAAAACGCCTGTAAACAACTGGTGAACTGCCCCTATTCCCACGTAAAGTGTAGCAGGCCCGGGCCCCGCGGTCAATCCCTGTAGATCGACATGAGGGCCTCGTAGGCCCGCGTGATCTCGATGAAGCGCGCCGCCGCCGCGGTGCGCACCTCCTCGGCGGCCTCGTGGACCTTGTCGGGATGATGCTGCGCGACGAGGCGGCGGTAGGCGGCGATGATGGCCTGCCGCGTCGCGGTGCCGTCGATCTCCAGGACGCGCAGGAGCTCGGCGGGCTCGCGCTGCTCGCGGACGAAGAAGGTCGTCGTCGCGCCGCCGGCGCGGTCGGCCTCGCGCGGGCGGCCATGCTTGGCGTGGTCGACGTAGTCGAAGCCGTACTGCTCGCGCAGCTTGGCCAGGGCGTCGGTCTGGAATCCGAGGGCGAAGCTGAGGTCGAGCAGCGCCGCGTACTGGCGCAGCGGGACGACCTTGCGGCGCTCGGCGACGAGCTGCACAGCCATGTCGAGCAGCCACTGCCGTTGCTGCGGCGCGGCCACGTGCGCAAAACGCTCGGCCCAGCTGGCGATGTCGGCGCCCGCGGTGACCGGCGCGACGAGGCCGGCGCGGCGCCGGATCTCTTTCAACGCTTCCTCGGGCACGACGCCGCCGGCGAGCAAGAGGTTGAAGAGGATGGAGGCGGCGATGGCGGAGCGGTCGGGCGCGGGCGGGCTGTCTTGCCGCCCTTCCCGAGCGCGCGTCGCGGCGCCGATGAGGATCATCACGGAGACGGCGATCGCTCCGCCCGCAAAGATCATGAAGATGACGCCGAACAACTCCACGGGGGTATGGTACGCAGAAGTGGAGCCACCGCCCGACCTCGTCAGCCGCTTCGCCGAGCGCTTTCGCGACCATCCCGTCAGCCGCTTCCTCGACTACCGCATCGCCGAGCTCGCGAACGGCCGCTGCGTGATGCGGCTCGAGTTCCGCCCCGAGTTCGACAACTCCACCGGCGCGGTGCACGGCGGGATCCTGGCCATGCTCGCCGACACCGCCATCGCCTGCGCGCTCGGGACTCTCTTCGAAGATATGAATTTCGCGACCGCAAACCTGAACATCCATTTCCTGCGCAAGGCCAATACCGCCGTGACGGCGACCGCCCAGATCATCAAGAAGGGCGGGAAGGTGTGCGTGGGAAGCTGCGAGATCCACGATCCCCGCGGCGAGCTGGTGGCGACGGTGATCGCCGATTTCGTACTGCACCGGCCGCGGGGTTGAGATCCCTCGGGCGCGGGTCCCCCGCCCGCCCACCCGCCCGGCGTTGTGGCGCGTTTCCGCCCGCCCTTCCGGCGCTGTGGCGTGTTTCCGCCCGGCCGCCCGCCCCTTCCGGCGTTGTGGCGCGTTCCGCCCACCCGCCCTCCGACGCTGCGACTGAGTCTTAGTCGCTTACGGCGGTCGCGGCAGCCGGCGCGAGCAGCTCCTCGATCTCCCCAAGCCGCGCCGCCAACTCCGCCTCGCCCAGCACCGGCACGGAGCCGTCCACGTCCACTTCCTCGTCGATGCTCACCCAGCTCCGGCAGCCGGCGTAGTCGTCCTTCATCGCCACCATCGCCGGCCGCGCCAGCCGATACGTCCGCACACCGATCACGTGGATGGCCTGGTCGGCGCGAAAGCGGTAGCGCGTCTCCAGCGTCGCGTGGTCGAAGACGACGAGCGGCTCCAGCTTGTACAGCGCTTCCAGGTCGCGCACGCGCCACGTGCGCACGGCCTCGCACCAATGGGTGACCGCTACCGTGCGCGGCGGCTCCCCACCGCCATCGTGAAAGTTCGTCGGAAAGAGATAGAAGCGCTCGGCCTCGACGCCGAACGCTGGGTCGGCGATGCCGCCCTTGCGGATCAGGATGACCTGCTCGCCGCGCCCCAGGGCGTCGATCGCCGAGGCCCACTCCTTGAGCGCGGTGTGGTTCGGAAGTTTGTTCATGACGCCGGCCGGAACGTCACCGAGTTCACCGGACCTTCCCAGATCGTGACCGCGCGCACGGTGGCGTTTTCGTCGGCCACCGCTGCGGACAGCTCGGAATGAAACCAGCGGGCGATGTTCTCCGCCGAGGGGTTGATGTCAGTGAACGGCGCGACGTCATTGACGCAGCCGTAGTCGAGCCGCTTCGCCAGCGCCTCCAGCTTGCGCTTCGCGATGACGAAGTCGACGGCGATGGCGTCGCTGTCGATGCCGCCGCCGCGCCCGGCCAGCTCCGCCTCGACTTTGTACGAGTGCGCGTGCAGCGGCTCGGTGATGCCGCGGTACTCGCGGAGGTAGTGCGCGGCCTCGAAGCGCGCCTCGACGCGGACGACGAACTCTCCCCCGCGCGGCTGCGCGACTGTCTTGCCGAAAACGCGCTCGATCATCTGCTCGCTCATGCCGAGCTCGCGCATCTCCGGCGCGCTCGACTGCCGCCTGATGAGCTCCTCGGCCCGCGCATCGTCCCAGCAATCGCCCGGATTGCTGCTTTCAGCGAGCTCGATGAGAGCGCGCAACGTCTCGCGCCGTGCGTCGTCAGCGGGCATGCGGCCGAAGTGTACAATGCGCGCCGATTCGCGATGCCGCTGCCGAAAAGTGTCCTCTGCGCTGCGTGCAAGCGGACGTACCCCGAAGGGTGGCGCCGCTGCCCGTACTGCGGCCACGACGAGATCCGCACCAGGCAGGACTCGCAGGCGCGCAAGTTCATGGCCCGCAAAGTCGCGGAGTTCGAGCAGCGCCACGGCGACGAGCGGAAAGAGGAGCGCCGCGGCGGCCGCCGCGGCCGGGCGCGGCCGCAACGCGAGGGAGCGCGGCCAGCTCAACAGCAACAG
>JBKOUP010000055.1:0-4074 GCA_046723495.1 Acidobacteriota bacterium | reverse complement strand
GCCGAAGCCGACGGCGAGCGGCTTGGTGACCTTGTCGCGAATTTCGTCGAGGCGGGCTAGCAGCGCGGGGTCGAGCTCGCGACGCGTTCCCGTGACGCCCGTGGTGGAGACGTAGTAGATGAAGTCGTCGCTGGCGCGATTGACGGCGGCGATGCGGGCGTCGCTCGACGTTGGTGCCAGCAGAAAAATCGCGCCGAGGCCGTGCGCGTGCAGGGCCGGCTTGATCTCCGCGGCACGCTCGGCGGGGAGGTCGGTCAGGAGCGCCGAGTCGATGCCGGCGCCGGCCGCGTCGGCGGCGAAGCGCTCGGCGCCGTAGCGCATCACCGGATTGAGATACGAGAAGGCGATCAGCGGGATGTCGCTCCGCTCGCGCACGGCGCGCGCGATCGTGAAGATGTCGGCGATCGTCGTGCCGTTCTTCAGGGCGCGCTGCGCGGCGGCCTGGATGACCGGGCCGTCGGCGATCGGATCGGAGAAGGGGACGCCGAGCTCGATGGCGTCGGCGCCGGCCTCGGCGAGGGCGAGGATGATGTCGGCCGTCGGGCCGTCGCCGCAGGTGACGTAGGCGATCAGGCCGAGGCGCTGCTCGGCACGAAGGCGCTTAAAGAGAGATCGCAGGCGATTCATATGTGGCGCGGACTTCAGTCCGCGGGGCGGGATCAATCCCGCCCCACATTTTCTTCTTCTTCCATCGCTGCAATTTGCGGCACGTCCTTATCTCCTCGCCCGCTCAGATTCGCCACCACGACCTTGCCGCGTCCGAGGTCGTTGCGCAGCAGCCAGCCGAGGGCGTGCGACGACTCCAGCGCCGGGATGATCCCCTCGCTCTCGCTCAGTTTGTGGAAGGCCTCGAGGGCGAGGTCGTCGTTGCAGTCGTTGTACTCGACGCGGCCGATCGACTGCAGATAGGCGTGCTCTGGGCCGATCGACGGGTAGTCGAGCCCCGCCGAGATCGAATGGGTCTCGGCGATCTGGCCGAACTCGTCCTGCAGCACCATCGAGCGCGTGCCGTGCAGGACGCCGAGGGCGCCGCCGGAGAAGCGCGCGGCGTGCTCGCCGAGGTTGTGGCCGCGGCCGCCGGCCTCCACGCCGATGAAGCGGATCGAGGCGTGCTTCAGCATCTCGTAGAAGAGGCCGATCGCGTTCGAGCCACCGCCGACGCAGGCGATGGCGACGTCGGGAAGGCCGCCGGTGCGCTTGCGTAGCTGGCCGAGAGTCTCGCGTCCGATGACCGACTGGAAGTCGCGCACGACCATCGGATAGGGATGCGGTCCGAGGACCGAGCCGATGATGTAGTGAGTCGTGCGCACGTTCGTGACCCAGTCGCGGATCGCTTCGTTGATCGCGTCCTTCAGCGTCCGGCTGCCGCTCGCCACCGGCACGACTTCGCTGCCGAGGAGGCGCATGCGGAAGACGTTGAGCTCCTGGCGGGCCATGTCGACCTCGCCCATGTAGACGACGCATTGCAGCCCGAGCAGCGCGCACGCGGTGGCGGTGGCGACGCCGTGCTGCCCGGCGCCGGTCTCGGCGATGATGCGCTGTTTCCCCATGCGCTTGGCGATCAGGGCTTGGCCGAGGGCGTTGTTGATCTTGTGCGCGCCGGTGTGGTTGAGATCCTCGCGCTTGAGGAAGAGGCGGATGCCTCCGCACATCTCGCCGAAGCGCTTCGCTTCCGTCAGCGGCGTGGGACGGCCGACGAAGTCGCGCAGTACGTCGTCGAGCTCGCGCTTGAACGCGGCGTCGCGGCGCAGCTTGCGGTAGGCCGACTCGAACTCGTCGAGCGCGGCCATCAGCGTCTCCGGCACGTACTTGCCGCCGAACTCGCCGTAGTAGCCGGCGCGGTTGGGGACTGCGGTCATGAGCGTTTGATCCTTTCGAAGAGGCGGGCCAGCTTGCCGTGGTCCTTCACGCCCGGCGCGGCCTCGACGCCGCTGCCGACGTCGACGGCGTCGGGGCGCACGAGGCTGATGGCGGCGGCGACGTTGTCGGGTCCGAGGCCGCCGCTGAGGAAGAACGGCTTCGCGCGCGCGTAGCCGGCGAGGAGGCCCCAGTCGAAGCGGCGTCCCGTGCCGCCGGCGCGATGCTCGTCGTAGGTGTCGAAGAGGAGCCAGGCGGCGCTCGGCGTGGCCTGCGTTTCGGGCAGCGCGTCGGCGACGCGCAGCGTCTTCACCGCGGGGATGCGAAGGTCGCGGATGTCGTCCTCGCTTTCCGCGCCGTGCAGTTGCACGAGGTCGAGACCGACGAGCTCGGCGATGGAGCTGATGTAGTCGTTCGAGGCGTCGCGAAAAACACCGACAATCTTCGGCGCATCGCCGCGCCCTCGCACCTCGGCCGCGATCGCGGCGGCGCGCTCCGGCTCGACGAAGCGCGGCGTGTCGGGGACGAAGATGAATCCGAGGAAGTCGGCGCCGTGGCCGGCGGCGGCGAGGGCGTCGTCTTCGCGGGTGAGGCCGCAGATCTTGATTCTGGTCATGGCTGTGTGAGCGCGCGAACCGCGGCGGCGCGGTCATTCTGCCGCAACAGCGACTCGCCGACCAGGAATGCGTGGAAGCCGGCGGCGCGGAGGCGGTCGACGTCGGCGCGGGTCTTGATGCCGCTCTCCGCGACTTTGACGACGCCGGCGGGGATCTGCAAGCGCTCCGAGGTGCCGAGGTCGACGGAGAAATCGCGCAGGTTGCGGTTGTTGACGCCGACGATCTTCGCGTCGCGCGCGCGTTCCAGCTCGGCCTCGTCGTGGACTTCGACGAGGGCATCGCAGCCGAAGTCGTCGAGGACGTCGATGAAATGCCTGATCTGCTTGTCGTCGAGGAGCGAGGCCAGGAGGAGGATCGCGCCGGCGCCGGCGGCGACGCCGCGGATGAGCTGCGACTCCTCGACGATGAAGTCCTTCATGACGACGGGAAGTTGCGTTACACGCGCGATCCATTCCCGATCGCCGCGGAAGAAGTCGCGCTCCGTGACGATGGAGATCGCGGCGGCGCCGCCTTCCGCGTAGTCGCGTGCGATCTGCTCGACGTCGGGATTTTCGACGATCGTGCCGGCCGAGGGAGAGGCGGCCTTGATCTCGGCGATGACGTTGATGCCGTCGCGGCGTAGTGCGCTTTCGAAGCGATGCGGCTCGCGCGAGGCGGCCACGCGGCGCGCGGCGTTCACGTCCGGCGGCGGCTCATTCGCCAGCCGCGCGCGCGTGGCGGCGACGATGTCGTCGAGGATCGTCACCGCTTGCATCACGCCAGCTCCTTCGACACGCTCACCAACTGCTCCAACTTCTCCATCGCCTTCCCGCTGGCGATCGCCTCGCGCGCCAGCGCGACTCCTTCGCGAATCCCCGGCACCACGCCGGCCACGTAGAGCGCCGCGCCGGCGTTCGCGGCCACGATGTCGGCGCGTGCGCCCGCCTCGCCGCCCAGAACCGCACGCGCGATTTGCGCGTTCATGGCGGCGTCGCCGCCGGCGATCGACTCGATCGGATGCGACGGCAGACCCACATCCGAAGGCGTGATCTCGTAGGCGCGCACGCTGCCGTCGCGCACCTCGCAGACTTTCGTCGGCGCGGAGATCGAGATCTCGTCGAGGCCGTCGTGCGAGTGCACGACCATGGCGTGCTCCGCGCCGAGGGAGAGCAGCACGTGCGCGAGGCGCTCGACGAGATGCTCCGCGTAGACGCCGAGGACCTGGCGCCGCGCGAAGGCGGGATTCGTCAGCGGTCCGAGGACGTTGAAGATCGTGCGCACGCCGAGCTCGCGGCGCACGCCGGCGACCGCCCCCATCGCCGGATGCAGCTTCGGCGCGAAGAGAAACGAGATGCCCGTCCGGCGCAGCACCTCGCTCATGCGCGCGGCGTCGAGGTCGATGGCCACGCCGAGCTCCGCGAGGAGATCGGCGCTCCCGCAGGCCGACGACACGGCGCGGTTGCCGTGCTTGGCCACGAGTGCGCCGGCGCCGGCGGCGACGAAGGCCGCGATCGTCGAGACGTTGAAGGTCCCGCGGCCGTCGCCGCCGGTGCCGCAGGTGTCGATGACCTGGGCGCCGTCGACGTCGAGCGGCGTGACGCGCTGGCGCATGGCCATGGCC
>JBKOUP010000529.1:0-6893 GCA_046723495.1 Acidobacteriota bacterium | reverse complement strand
GCGGCGGATCTTCGGCGGCGGCGGGTAGGGCTACGCCTCGATGAGCTCCACGATCCGCCGGGCCATGTAGATGCGGTTGCGCGTCTCCGTGACCGGCTCGAGGATGCCGGCGGCGAGGAGCTTTTCGACGTTCTGCTTGGCGGCCGGATAGCTGGCGCCGACGTCGCGCGCCACTCCGGTGATCGTGATCGCCGGCGACTGAAAGAGCCGGTCGATGATTCCCAGAAGCAGTGCGGAATGACGCCCCTCCGTAACGCGGCTCCGGTAGTCCTCGCGCAGCTCCAAGAGCGCGCCGGCGCGCCGTACCGTGTCCTCCGCCTGATCGCGCACGGCGTGCAAAAAAAATTCGATCCACGCTCCCCAGGCGCCGCGGCTGCTCACGTCGAAGAGGCGGTCGTAGTACTCGTCGCGCCGTTTCTCGAAGAACGCGCTGAGGTAGAGCAGCGGCTGGTCGAGCAGTTTCTCCGTCTGAAGGAGGAGCGTGATGAGCAGCCGGCCGACGCGCCCGTTGCCGTCGAGGAACGGGTGAATGGCCTCGAATTGGTAGTGCACGAGCGCAAAACGGATCAACGCCGGAAGGTGCGATTCGGCATGGAGGAACTTCTCGAACGCGTCGAGGGCTTCGTGCATCTCCGGAACGGGCGGCGGAACGTAGGTGGCATCGGCGATCGCGGTCCCCGGCTTGCCGATCCAGTTCTGCACGGTCCGGAATTCTCCGGGAGCGCTGCTGTCGCCGCGCACGCCGTGCAGGAGTTTCGAATGAAGCTCGCGAATCAATCGCAGGCTCAACGGCAATTGCTCGACTCGCCGCAGACCGTAATCGAGCGCCCCGACGTAGTTGGCCACCTCCCGCACGTCGTGTTCTTCCGACGCGGGCTTGCCCATCTCGAAAAGAAGAAGCTCGCCGAGCGACGCTTGCGTTCCTTCGATGCGGCTCGACAGGACCGCCTCGCGGCGGGCGAACGGCTGGATCAGGAGATGCGGATTCGGGAGAATGCGTCCGAGCCCGCGCAAGTGTCCCACGGCGCGCTCCGCGCGCGCGACCTCGTTGAGGAGCCGCCACGAGAGATCGATCTCGGGCGGAAGCGGACGCGGCACGAATGCTGCGGCACCCCTCGCGGTTGTTACGATGCGTCCTGCGGCCGGTACGATGAAGGTGGTGGGATCCATTAAAGTCAGTTTAAGAATAGCGCCGCCAGTTAAGTTTTTGTCGAAAAAGTTTAATTCGCCGGGTTCGAATTAAACTTCCTTTAATTTCATGACCACCCTGAACCTCCAGCAGCCGGCCCAGCCCGCCGCCCCGCCCGTCGAGGCACCGGCGCCGGGCCTGTTCGGCCGCAGTTGGGACCGCCTCGAGCGCGCCCTGCTCTATATCGGGCAGATCTCCGATCTGGCGGCGCAGACCGTGCGCGGCATCGTCCGCGGGCCGCTGGAGAAGTCGCTTCTCGTCGCCCAGTTCGATCAGATCGGCGTGCGCTCGATCTCCATCGTCGGCATCACCTCCCTCTTCATCGGCATGGTGCTGGCGCTGCAGACCGCGTACTCCCTCGAAGAATTCGGCGGCAAGCTCTTCATCGGCAAGGTCGTCTCGCTCTCGCTCATCCGCGAGCTCGCGCCGGTCCTGATGTCGCTCATGGTCGGCGGCCGCGTCGGCGCGGGCATCACCGCCGAGCTCGGCACGATGAAAGTCACCGAGCAGATCGACGCTCTGCGCGCCCTGGCCACGAATCCCGTGCGCAAGCTCGTCGTCCCGCGCGTCCTGGCCACCACGCTCATGTTCCCGCTGCTGACCGTCATCTCCAACGCCGTCGGCATCACCGGCGGTCTCTTGATTGCCGTCGGCAACCTCCACCTCACCGCGAACTTCTACCTGCGCAGCGTGATCGAGACCGTCAAGTACAACGACCTCGCCTCGGGCATCGGCAAGACCTTCTTCTTCGGCTTTGCCATCGGCCTCATCGCCTGCTTCAACGGCCTGCGCACCACCGGCGGCGCCGACGGCGTCGGCCGCTCGACGACGATGACCGTCGTCACCGGCGCGATCACCGTATTGATCATGGACTTCTTTCTCACGAAGCTGTTTCTGCTCGCACTCTGATGACGAACATCATCCCCGAACGCCGCCGCGTCCCGCGCGAACCTTTCGTCGAATTCCGCGACGTCTACAAGGCCTACGGCCCGAAGCAGGTCCTGCGCGGCGCGAACCTCACCGTCTTCCGCGGCGAGGTCCTGGTCATCCTCGGCGGCTCCGGCACCGGCAAGTCCGTCACGCTGCGGCACATGCTTGGCCTGGAGGCGCCCGACGCCGGACAGGTCATCGTCGAGGAGGAAGACGTCACCGATCTCGCCGAGGAGGAGCTGTACCGCGTGCGCAAAAAGTTCGGGATGCTCTTCCAGAGCGGCGCCCTCTTCGACTCGATGACCGTCTTCGAGAACGTCGCCTTTCCGCTGCGCGAGCACACGGAGATGTCGGAGGAGGAGATCGAGCGCGCCGTGCGCGAGAAGCTCGAGCTCGTCAACCTTCCCGGCAGCGAGCACCTCATGCCCGTCGATCTCTCCGGCGGCATGCGCAAGCGCGTCGGCCTGGCGCGCTCGATCGTGCTCGAGCCGAAGATGATCCTCTACGACGAGCCCACCACGGGCCTCGATCCGATCACCGCGCAGAAGATCAACGAGATGATCATCGACCTGCAGTCCAAGCTGAACGTGACCTCGGTCGTGGTCACGCACGACATCCAGTCGGCCTTCTCGGTGGGCGACCGCATCGCCTTCCTCAACCGCGGCGTCTTCGAGTGGGTCGGCCCGATGGACGCCGCGCGCAACGCCGATCATCCGATGATGCGCGAATTCTTCCGCGCCTCGTCTGTTACGGCTGCTCAGCCGGCGTAAACCTCAGGACGAACTATGGCACCGCAGAAAAAACAAAAAACGATCCGGGTCGGGCTGCTCGTGACGGCCGCGGCAATCGTGTTGATGGTCTTCCTCTTCTTCATCGGCAGCGAGCAGAAGATCTTCTCGCGCAAGAACGAGTACCGCGTGCGGCTCGACAGCGTCTCCGGCCTGGCCGAGGGGAACCCGGTGAAGATCTCCGGCGTGACCGTGGGCGTGGTCAAGGACATCACGTTGCCGCGCGACCCGAAGCAGAAGGACGTCGACATCACGCTGATGGTCGACAAGAAGTACGCCGACCGCATCCGCATGGACTCGCGCGCGCGGCTGAAGAAGCTCGGCCTCCTCGCCGGCGACAGCTACATCGACATCACGCCGGGCAGCCCGAAGTTCGACTCGCTCGAGCCGGGCTCGCTGATCCCGGCCGCACGGCAGACCAACGTCGATCAGCTGATCTCCTCGGGCGAGGACCTCGTCGACAACTTCGTGCAGATCTCCTATTCGCTGAAGAACATCCTGGCCCGCGTCGACCGCGGCGAAGGCCTCCTCGGCGAGCTGACCACGCAGCCGGAAACGAAGCAGCGCTTCACCGACACGGTGATGACGACGCTGAACAAGACCAACGCCGTGCTCTCCCACGTCGAGAGCGGCAAAGGAGTTCTCGGCAAGCTGATCTACGACGACCAGTACGGCGAGGAGCTCACCGGATCCCTGAAATCCACGGCGGCGTCGATGCAGCTGCTCGTTGCGAACATGAGCGAGGCCTTCAACAAAGGACAGGGCCCGCTGCCGGCGCTGCTCAACGACCCCGAGGGGAAGAAGAAGGTCTACGACCTCATCGAGAACCTGAACAAGACTTCGACGAACTTGGCCACATTCAGCGAATCCCTGAAGACCGGACAGGGCCTCGTGCCGCGGCTGATGAATGACAAGGCCTACGCCGACCAGTCGCTGGCCGAGTTCACCGGCCTGGTGCGCCAGCTCAACGAGTCGGTGGCGAAGCTGAACGCCGGCCAGGGCACGGCCGGAAAGATGATCAACGATCCCTCGGTGTACGAATCGATCAACGACATCCTCATCGGCATCAACGAGTCGAAGCTCCTGCGCTGGTTGATCCGCAACCGCCAGGAGAAGGGGATCGAGAAGCGCTACCAGATCGAGCAGGGCCGCCCGCCCGCGCCGCCCGCCCCGGCGTCACCGTCGACGAGCACCGCGCCTGCGACGAGCACCAGCGCGCCGGCCGCTACACCGAGTGCGGCCGCGACGACCACGACGGGGCCGCCGCCGGAGTAAGCAGACCCCCTCGCCCCGCTTGCGGGGAGAGGGTGGACTGAGCGAAGCGAAGGCCGGGTGAGGGGTGAAAGCTTCCCGGATGGCGCCGCCGCTTCGCCGCAGGAGAAGGATGGAACCGCTACGACGGTCGTTGCAGCCGAGTCACGCGCAGCCTGGAGGCGCCGGCGCGTCCTTCGTTGAGCCCATTCAGCTCCACGCCCCACTCGCCGTTGAGAAATTTCTCTCCGACGAATGCCCTGCGCTCCAGCATCGAGCGGTCGGCAGGCGCGTGCACTCGATCATGGCCAAGAGCCGTGCGCAGTAGCTCCGCGACGGTATCGTCGACTGCTCGCCCTTCTTGTGCCGCGCGTGATCGAATGTCCTGGATCAAATCGTCGGGCAGTTTGATTTGCACGAACAAATTGTAAGTCTCCTGCGTGATAGCATTCGCCCCCTGTAATTTTTCCCCGGAGGGACCCTCGTGGACATTGCCGTTATCGGAACAGGCTACGTCGGCCTGGTGACCGGCGCCGGCCTGGCCGACTTCGGAAACGACGTCATCTGCTGTGACATTGACGACCGCAAGATCGCGGCGCTGAACCGCGGGCAGATTCCCATCTACGAGCCCGGGCTCGACACCATCGTCAGCCGCAACGTGGCCGAGGGGCGGCTGCGCTTCACCACCGATCTCCCCGAGGCCATCCGCTCCAGCCGGGCCATTTTCATCGCCGTCGGCACGCCGCCGAAACCCGACGGCTCGGCCGATCTTCGCTACGTCGAGGAAGTGGCGCGCACGATCGCGCGCTACATGAACGGGCCGAAGCTCGTCATCACCAAGTCCACCGTGCCGATCGGCACCGGACGGATGATCGAGCGCATCCTCGCCGAGGCCGGCAACGGCCACCGCGGTTCCATCGTCTCGAATCCCGAGTTCCTCCGCGAGGGCTCGGCCATCGAAGACTTCATGCGCCCTGACCGCATCGTCATCGGCGCCTCCGACCCCGAGTCGATCGAGCTGATGAAAGAGATCTACGCGCCGCTGCACTCGCTGGAGATCCCCTTCGTCATCACCAACGTCGAGTCGTCGGAGCTGATCAAGTACGCCGCGAACGGTTTCCTGGCCACGAAGATCTCTTTCATCAACGAAGTGGCCGTGCTCTGCGAGCTCGTCGGCGGCGACGTGCAGGACGTCGCCCGCGGCATCGGCCTCGACACGCGCATCGGCTCGAAGTTCCTGCAGGCCGGCCCCGGCTTCGGCGGCTCCTGCTTCCCGAAGGACACCTCCGCGCTGGCCGACATCGCCCAGCGGCATGGCTACGAGTTCCAGCTCATCGAGGCCGTGCTGCGCGTGAATCAGGCCATCAAGGAACGGATGGTGGAGAAGGTCGGCGACGCGCTCGACGGCGAGCTCCGCGGCAAGACGATCGCGATCCTCGGCCTGGCCTTCAAGCCCGAGACCGACGACATGCGCGACTCGCCGACGATCACGCTCATCAACGGGCTGCAGAAGCACGGCGCGCTCGTGCGCGCGTACGACCCGCAGGCGATGGAGAACGCCGGGACGATGTTCGACAACGTCACGTTCTGCCGCGACGCCTATGAGACCGCCGAGGGCGCCGACGCGCTCGTCATCGCCACCGAGTGGAACGAGTTCCGCGCCCTCAAGCTCGACCGCGTCAAGAAGCTCCTGCGCCGGCCGGTCATCATCGACTTGCGCAACGTCTACGATCCGCAGCGCATGAAGAGCGAGGGCTTTCAGTACCATTCCGTCGGCCGCGCCGAAGATGTTCGGGTGCGGGAGCGGGTCTGATGGGCCGTGCCCTGATCACGGGCGGCGCGGGATTTCTCGGCTCGCACCTCTGCGAGCTGTTCCTCGAGCGCGGCCATGAAGTGATCTGCATCGACAATCTCATCACGGGGAATCCGGCCAACGTCGCGCATCTCTTCGGCCGCGACGGCTTCTCGTTCATCAAACACGACGTGACGAACTACATCCACGTCGACGGGCCGCTCGACTACGTGCTGCACTTCGCCTCGCCGGCCAGCCCGATCGATTACCTGGAAAAGCCGATCCAGACGCTGAAGGTCGGCTCGCTCGGCACGCACAAGACCCTCGGCGTGGCCAAGGACAAGAAGGCGCGCTACCTGCTCGCGTCGACCTCCGAGGTTTACGGCGATCCGCTCGTGCATCCGCAGCGCGAGGATTACTGGGGCAACGTGAATCCGGTCGGCCCGCGCGGCGTCTACGACGAGGCCAAGCGCTTCGCCGAGGCCATGACGATGGCCTACCACCGCTTCCACGGCGTGGAAACGCGAATCGTGCGCATCTTCAACACCTACGGCGAGCGGATGCGCGTCAACGACGGCCGCGTCGTGCCGGCGTTCATCGCCCAGGCCCTGCGCAACGAGCCGCTGACGGTGTTCGGCGACGGCTCGCAGACGCGCTCGTTCTGCTACGTCTCCGACTTGATCGAGGGGATCTACCGGCTGCTGATGTCCGGCGAGACGCAGCCGACGAACATCGGGAACCCGTCGGAGATGACGGTGCTGCAGTTCGCCGAGGAGATCAAGCGCCTCACCGGCACGAGCGCGCCGATCGAGTTCCGGCCGTTGCCGGAAGACGACCCGAAGATCCGGCGGCCGGACATCTCCAAAGCGAAGGCGCTGTTCGGTTGGGAGCCGAGCGTGCCGCTGGCGGAAGGCCTGCAGCGCACGATCGAATACTTCAGGAC
>JBKOUP010000174.1:0-7727 GCA_046723495.1 Acidobacteriota bacterium | reverse complement strand
AAGATGCGGCAGGCGTCGCAGTCGATGCAGGAGGAGTCGACGAAGAAGTCGCCGGGGACGTTGTCGGGGAGCTTGAGGGCAGCCTGCGCCACGGCTTCTTAAACCTCGGAATGGCGGCGCTGCTTCCGCGTTTAGCATTGCCGCATGTTTGACAACCTTCAAGACAAGATGGACCGCGTCTTCAAGACGCTGCGCGGCGAGGCCGCCCTCAACGAGTGGCACATCGACAACGCCCTGAAAGAGATCCGCGTCGCTCTGCTCGAGGCCGACGTCAACTTCAAAGTCGTCCGCGAGTTCACCAACCGCGTGCGGGAGAAGGCCGTCGGGCAGGACGTTCTCACCGCCTTCTCGCCGGCCCAGCAGGTCACGAAGATCGTTCGCGACGAGCTGCAAGCGCTCCTCGGCGGGAACGAAGTGGGCCTGGCTCTCGTCGGCAGCCCCGCGGTGGTGATGATGGCCGGCCTGCAGGGCTCCGGCAAGACCACGACCTCGGGCAAGCTCGCCCTGCACCTGAAGAACCGCGGCCGGCGGCCGCTTCTCGTCCCCTGCGACGTCTACCGCCCCGCCGCCATCGAGCAGCTCCGCGTCGTCGCCAACAACGTCAAAGTCCCGTTCTTCGAGATCGGCGACAACCGCGATCCGATCAAGATCGCCAACGACGCCATCCGCGATGCCAAGACGCTGCTCTACGACACCGTCATCCTCGACACCGCCGGCCGTCTGCACGTCGACGAAGAGCTCATGCAGGAGCTGACCACGATCCGCGACGACGTGCGGCCCAGCGAGATCCTCTTCGTCGCCGACGCCATGACCGGGCAGGACGCCGTGAAGTCGGCGAAGGAATTCGACGACCGCCTCGGCGTGACCGGCATCGTCCTGACCAAGCTCGACGGCGACGCCCGCGGCGGCGCGGCGCTGTCGATCAAATCGGTCGTGAATCGTCCGATCAAGCTCGTCGGCGTCGGCGAAAAGTACGTCGACCTCGACGTCTTCCATCCCGACCGCATGGCCTCGCGCATCCTCGGCATGGGCGACGTGCTCTCGCTCATCGAGAAGGTCGAGACCGAGGTCGATCAGAAGGAAGCGGCGCGCCTGGCCCAGCGCGTGGCCAAGGACAAGTTCACGCTCGAAGACCTCCGCGCGCAGCTCCAGCAGGTGCGCAAGATGGGGCCGCTGTCGCAGATCGTCTCCATGCTGCCCGGCGGCAACAAAGTCAGCGAGGACGACATCGACGAGAAGGCTGTCGTGCGCATGCAGGCCATTCTCGACTCCATGACCAAGCGCGAGCGCGAGTTCCCGCAGCTCATCAACGGCTCGCGCAAGAAGCGCATCGCCAAGGGCTCGGGCACGACCGTGCAGGAGATCAACCGCCTGCTCAAGCAGTACCTGCAGATGAAGAAGATGATGCGCACGTTCTCGAAGGGCTTCGGGGCGCGGAAGTTCGGGAAGATGATGAAGGGACTGCCGCCGGAGCTGCTGCAGTAGCGCGTCAGGCGATGGCGCGGCGGAGGCGGCGGATCTCCGTGACCAGCTGCTCGCGCGCCGACTTCCCCTTCTGCACGAACGAGGTCACCTTCGACTGCAGCTCGCGGCGGTCGTCGGCGGAGATCTCCTTCGACGTGAGCACGACGATGGGGATGTTCGCGGTCTCGGGCGACTCCTTGAGCGCGCCTGCCACTTCGAAGCCGCTCATGCCCGGCATCATGAGGTCGAGGATGATGACGTCGGGCGACGACTGCCTGGCGGCCCGGACGCCGCTCTCGCCGGTGAAGGCGCTCTCGATCGTGTAGCCGAGGCGGGCCAACTGCTCGTCGAGGAGCTTGTGCAGGTTGGCATCGTCGTCGATGAGGAGCAGGCGCGGGCGGCTGTTGCGCGTGAGCTGGTGAAGGCGGTCCAGGAGGCGCTCGCGGTCGACCGGCTTGACGAAGTAGTCGTCGGCGCCGAGGGCCACGCCGAGCTCGCGGTTCTCGATCATGGAGATGATCACGACGGGGATGTCGCGCGTGGCGGGCTCGCTCTTGAGGCGCTTGAGCACTTCCCAGCCGTCGAGGCCGGGGAGCACGAGGTCGAGCGTCACCGCGACGAGGCGCGACTCGCGCGCGATCTTCAGGGCCTCGTCGCCGTGACGGGCGCGGACGGCGAGGTAGCCGGCGGAGCCGAGCGCGGAGGAGATGAGCTCGTAGGCGTGCGCGTCGTCTTCGATGACGAGGACGCGCTCGGTGATCGCCGGCGGCGGCACCTCGCTCTCGGGCGCGCGGCTGACGACCGCGGCGCGCGAATGCAGCGGCAGCGTGAACGAGAAGATGCTTCCCTTCCCCGGCGCGCTCTGCACGCTGACGTAGCCGCCCTGCAGCTCGATGAATTTCTTCACCAGGGCCAGGCCGAGGCCGGTGCCGCCGAACTCGCGCCGGGCGGTGCCGTCGACCTGGCGGAACTCCTCGAAGATCACCTGGTGGTGCTTCGGATCGATGCCGATGCCCTCGTCGCGCACGGAGACCGTGATCGTCCCCTCCTGCGGCGTCGGACCGATGTGCCGGGCGGAGATCGTGATCGGCGCCGACGGCGGCGAGAACTTGATGGCGTTCGAGAGGAGATTGAAGAGCACCTGCTTGAACTTTGCGAGGTCGGCCTCGAGCGGCGGAACGTCGTCCGGCACGTCGATGACGAATGTGGGCACGTGGTCGCGGGTCATGCCGCGCATGACCGTGCAGACGCTCTCGACGACGGCGCGCACTGGGAAGCGCTCCGGATAGATCTCCATCTTCCCGGCCTCGATCTTCGAGAGGTCGAGGATGTCGTTGATGATGTTGAGCAGATGCTGTCCGGAGGCGAGGATGTGGCGCAGGAAGCTGGCGTGCTTCGTGTCGATGCGCCCGTCGAGGCGGTCGACGAGGATCTCCGAGAAGCCGATGATCGAGTTCATCGGCGTGCGCAGCTCGTGGGACATGTTGGCCAGGAACTGGCTCTTGAGGCGGTTCGCCTCCTGGATGTGCCGGTTGGCGTCGGCGAGCTCGCGCGAGCGCTGCTGCAGCTCGCCGGTGAGCCGCGTCAGCTCGTTGACCTGGCGGCTCTCCTCCGCCTCGAGCTGGCGGATGCGCAGACGTTTCTCCTGCAGGCGGCTCACGCCGAGGAGGAAGAAATACGAGGCGCCGAAGAGGAAGAGCATGCGCGAGAAGGCGAGCGTGAAGGCGGCGTCGAAGAGTCGGATCTGCCCCATGAACAGCAGGGCAGCCAGGTAGGCGACGGTGTTGGCGATGCCGACGACGGCGATGGTCCAGGCGCCGCCGACGAATGCCGCGGCGGCGGTGGTGGTGACGTACCAGATGAACCAGGGGCTGCTGAGGCCGCCGGTGATGTAGACGCCGAGGGTGACGATGAAGACGTCGACGGCCATCCAGAGCGGATTGAGGATGCGCCGGTCGACGCCGCGCCAGAAGAGCCAGTAAAAGATGCCGCTGATCGCCGCGGCGCCGGCGCAGAGCGTGACCGCGAGCGCGACGTTCATCGGGAAGACGCCGATGGCCGCGCCGATGCCGGCGGTGACGAGTGCCGCGAGGTAGACGTAGAGGTGCCGCCGCTGAACGTTGAGGTCGAAGCGCAGCAGGCTCTCGCGCGCGGAGTCGGCGGACAGTGGACGCATGGGGATGGGGGGATTGTAGACGTTGTTAGGTTGTTAGGTTCTTAAGTTCTTAGGTTTCGCGAAGCCGAACAACCTAAGAACCTAACAACCTAAGAACCTAAGAACCTGATCGGATCCAGCTCGCGTCCGCCGACTTGCCGAGGATCAAATTCTCCCCGTCGAGCGTCACGCCGAGGAAGGCGATGCACATCTCGTCGGTCGTCCGCTCGCCCCACGACACCGGCTTGGGCGGGTCGTTCGGGTTGCGCGGGTTGTCCGCGGAGTTGTCGTAGAACGCCTCGAGGTTGAGCTTCGTCCCGACCGGCAGCGCCAGCGACTGCTCGTAGCGGTACTGCCCCTGCCAGTTGAAATCCCAGTCGTTGATGTTGATCAGGCACTGGTTCGCGTCGCCGGGCAGCGTGGCCGTCACCGTCATCTTTCTTCCGAGCAGGTGCATGTGCGGTGCGATGAGCACGAGGTGCACCGGCACAGGGAGCGGGATTCCGAGCGACGCCGTGACGCGGTAGTTCGCGTTGCCGGGCGGAATCGTGAAGCTCTGATTGATCAGCGGCACGATGCGCAGCAGCTTCGACGGCGGCGTCTTCGCGTAGTACACGCCGATCTCGGTCCTGTCGGGCGCGGGCGCGCCGTTGTGCGGGTGGTAATGCACCTGCAGCACGACGCGCGAGCTGGCCGGCAGCTTCATGGCCACGCCGTCGGGCAGCGTGAGCGGGCGCGCGCCGGGCGCCCAGCCGCCGAGCGAGGCGGCGCTGGCGTCGGTCGGATTGAAGCCGGGGCCGCCGAAGCAGGTGTAGCCGGGGCCGGGGTCGTCGTCGTCGAGCTTCGCCGACTCGCCGGTGGTATCGATGAAGGCGATGACGTGGTGGACGGTGTTGCGGTCGCCGGGATGGACGTCGACGGCGGCGACGTACTTGTCGCCGGCCAGGTTCGTCGGGATCGTGAAGCAGCGATAGATGTCGCCGCTCGGCGCGGGCGTGAATGGCTCGGGATTCGAGAAGACGGCGTCGGGTTGGCCGAGGGTCCAGTTGCTGTCGAAGACGCGCGGCGGCGGCAGATCGCCGCGGTTGCCCTCGGGGGCGCCATTGTCGACCCACTTGCCGATCAGGTCGATCTCGCTCTGCGACAGCACGCGCGGCTCGGTGAAGGCGCCGCAGCCGTCGACCGGCTTCCACGGCGGCATCTGATGCGTCTTCGTCATCAGCTTGATGTCGAGCGCATGCGGCGCGGCGTCGGCGTACGTGATCAGCGAGAAGGGCGCGATGTCGCCGGGGTGATGGCACGACTGGCATTTGTCGGCGAAGATGCGGACGATCTCGTTGCTGAACGTCGGCCCGTTCGGCGGCGCCGCCGGCGGAAGCGAGGCGTGCCGCCGCGCCGCGACGAAGGCGACGAACAACGCGGCGGCGAGAGCGATCTTTCTCATTCCTTTTTACGGATGTCGTCCGCGCGCGCCGTCTTCAATGCGTGCGTGTCGTAAACGATCTTTCCGTCGACGATGGTCATGATACTCGCGGCGTCGCCGAGGCTTCCACTGCCGGCGATGTCGTTGTTCAGGATGGCCAGGTCGGCCAGCTTGCCGTTGGCGATCGTCCCCTTGTCGTTCTCGGCGAGCTCGGCATACGCGGAGCCGCGCGTGTACAGGTCGATGGCCTCGGCGCGCGTGATCGACTCGGCGCCGTTGTCGATCGCGGCGGCGATGTCGCGGAACGGATTCGGATCGTCGTCCGAGCCGATCGCCACCGGGATACCGGCCTTCAGCAGCGACTTCAGCGGCATGTACTCGCCCTTCGGATAGAGCGGCCTGGCCATGAAGTGCGTCGGGTTCACGACGACGACGACGCCGAAGTCCTTGGCCACGGGGATGAGGTCGGGCAGCAGCCCGTCGCCGTGCTCGATGCGCACGCGCTTCGGCCGCCACTGCTCCGGCGGTGCCACGGCGCGCATCGCTTCGAAGAGCGCCGCGGCGGTGCGGTCGCCGGCGACGTGGAAGAGCCACTGCTGTTGCGACTCGAAGGCCGCCTTCACCAGCGCCGCGAGTTGCTCGGGCGTGAAGTTGAGGCGGCCGTTCGCGGTCGTGTTCGGGTAATTCGTGCGCGTGGCCGCGCCCTGCTCGATCGGCGTGCCGTCGAGGATCCACTTCCATCCCATGACCGTGTCGAGCGGCCGCTCGCGGCTCTTCACCGGCAGCGTGGCGGCGTCACCGAAGTCGGGTCCGGACGCCGACGTGGCCGGAAAGCGGATGACGCGGATGCGCAGCGGAAATTCGTTGTGGCGGAGGAGCTTGTCGTAGCGCAGCGCCGAGATGAACGACATGTTCTGTACCGAGGTGACGCCGTGCTTGAGCGCGTTGTCGACCCAGGAGCGCAGTTGATCGACGGCCTCGGCGTCGCTGACGCTGTCGGCGAGTCTCTGCAGCGGCGGAAACTCGGCGTACTCGTACAGCTTCCCGGCCGTGCGGTCGGACCAGCCGCCCATCGGATCGCTCCCGCTGACGCGCAGCGCCGTCATGGCCGCGCTGCTCAAGATCAGGCCGTGGCCGGTGAACTCCTGGAGCACGACTTTGCGGTTCTTCGCGGCCTTGTCGAGCATGGCCATGTTGACGCGCGGATCGTTGAAGAGCTTCGGGCCGACGGTCCCCACGAACCACAGCTCGTCGGGCGTCTCCTCCATGGCATTGCCGAGGGCCAGCTGCAGGTCATCCCACGACGACTCGGGATTCACGGAGACGACGAAGCCCTGCATCGCATTTGGGCTCTGATGCGTGTGGGCGTCGTTGAAGCCGGGGACGACGAGATGCTTCTTCGCGTCGATGGTCGTCGTCTTCGCCGGCGCCATCGACACGATCTGCTCCGTCGTGCCGACGCCGACGATGCGCCCTTCGCGGATGGCCACGGCGTCGCCGTCGGCGCCGAAGAGCTTGGCGTTGATGATGAGGAGGTCGGGAGACTGCTGTTGCGCGAGCGCGGGCAACGCCCACGCCAGGAGGAGAGCGGCTTTTCGCATGGAAGGAGTTTATTCGCTCTTCAGCGCCGCGGCCATATTCACGCGCGCGGCGAAGCGCGCCGGCGCCAAGCCGGCCACGACCGCTGACAGAAACGTAACGGCGAGCGAGGCCGCGATCAGTCGCGCCGGCGTGTGGAACTCGATCGTCCAGCCGAAGGACTGCTTGTTGATGACGAAGATGAGGATCCACGACAGCGCGTAGCCCATGAGGAGGCCGACGACGGTCGAAGCGAGGCCGAGGATCGACGACTCCAGCACGACCATGCGCCGGACCTCGGCGCGCGACACGCCGAGGACGCGCAGCAGGGCCAGCTCGCCGGCGCGCTCGAGGATCAGCGCGGAGAGCGTGTTGATGATGCCAAGCACGGCCACGACGATGGCGATGGCCAGCAGCGCGTAGGTGATCAGGAAGGTCTGGTCGAAGATTTTCATGACCTCGGCGCGGATCTCGCGATTGAGCACGGCGAAGGCGTGGTACTTCGGACCGAGCGTCGCTTCGAGCCGTTTGCGCGCCTCCTCGGCGGAGATGCCGGGCTTGAGGTAGACGACGATCGTGTTGATCGTCTCGGTGCCGAACGTGCGCGTGTAGACGGCGTTGTCCATCACCGCCACGCCCCGGTCGTTCGAGTAGTCGCGGTAAATGCCGGTGATCGGGAAGGCGCGCGCGCCGAGGACGATCGTGTCGCCGACGTGCTTGCCGTACTTCAGCGAGAGGCTCTCGGAGATCAGCACGCCATTGCGCGCCAACGCCTCGCGCAGCGCACGGCCGGCGTCGCGCGGCGTGAGCATCGGCAGGTCGCCGTGCGCGGCGACGACGCCGAGGTCGCCGCCGCCGACGGTGATCATCGAGTCGCCGTAAGCGATGTCGTGGCCGCGCACGCGGTCGAACGCGGCGATGAACGGGATCCTGCGGAGGTCGTCGGCGATCTGCGGGGGGAAGACCGCCACCATCGCGTTCGAGAGGCCCTTCGACGGACGCAGCCAGAGATCCGAGGTGACGGTCTGGTCGACCCAGACGACGACGGTCTGGCGGAAGCTGCCGATCATCACCGCGACGGCGACCATCATCCCGGTCGCCACCGAC
>JBKOUP010000245.1:0-15905 GCA_046723495.1 Acidobacteriota bacterium | reverse complement strand
TTCGGCGACTCGACGATGTGATAACAGAGGACCGTCGGGCCGGCGTCGTCCGCGTGCGCGAGCGCAACGGTAGCGAGCAGGAAAACGAAAGCCGCGGCGTGGATCGACCTGGGGATCATGGGCGGAACGAGCGCTATGCATGATTGTAGCCGGAATCGCGTCGCCGGGTTGACGGTTCCACCCCCTCGGAACTAGAGTCACGCACCTTTATTGGAGGCAGTTCTTCCATGGATCGTCAGCATCGCAGAGAGCTCAGGCACGACAAGTTTGTCGACGAGCTCGGCACCTTGTCCTCGAGAGCGCGCGAGAACCAGCGCCTTCTCATCACCATCACCGCCGCCGCGGTGGCCCTGGCGGTGATCGTCTGGGGCGTCTACTTCTATCGCTCGACCCGTGAGAAGCATGCCCAGGAAGCGCTGGCCACGGCGATCAGGACGATGGACTCGCCGCTGATGCCGCCCGCCGGCGGACAGGCCCAGCCGGGCGCGAAGTTCAAGACGGACAAGGAGCGCGACGCCGCCGCCACGACGCAGTTCAAGGACGTGGTGAGCAAGTACTCCGGCAGCGATGCCGCCGACGTGGCCGGCCTTTACCTGGCCCGCCTCGACGCCGCGCACGGGGACACCGCCACGGCCAAAAAGCTGCTCCAGGAGTTCGTCTCCGATCATCCGAAGCACTTCCTCGTCGGCAGCGCGCGCTACGGGCTTTACCAGCTGCGCATCGAGGCGGGCGAGACGCCCCAGGTGCTGACGGAGCTGCAGGCCCAACTGGCCAAGCCTGCCGATCAGGCCCTGCTGCCGCCCGACACGCTGCTGGTGCTGCTCGCGCACGCCTACGACGCGCAGGGAAACGCGGAGAAGTCGCGCGACGCCTTCCGGCGCATCGCCACGGAGTTCCCCGACTCGCCGTACGCGATCGAAGCGCAGCGCAAGATCGGCGCCTCCGGCTCCGGTTCCGGCCTCGGCGGGCTGAGCCTCGGAGGACCGTCGTAGGAGGCCATGCGCCTCCTCTCGGCTCTGATCCTCGCGGGGTGGGTCCTCGCGCTGTTCCGGACGATTACGAATCTGGTTTTGGTGCACCGGCTCAGGGCGCAGGGCGCAGGGGGCGGGGCGCAGGTATCCGTCATCGTTCCGGCGCGGAATGAGGCGCGCTCGATCGAACGGACGTTGCGCGCCTTCCTGGCGCAGGACTACGACAACTTCGAAGTCATCGTCGTCGACGACCGTTCGACCGACGGCACCGGCGACATCGCCCGCTCCATCGGCGATCCGCGCCTGACCGTGATCCGCGGCGAGGAGCCGCCGCCGGGCTGGCTCGGCAAGCCGTGGGCGCTGCAGCAGGGGAGCCTCGCCGCGCGCGGCGCGCTGCTGCTCTTCGTCGACGCCGACGTCCACTACGCGCCGGGCGCGCTCTCCGCAGCGGTCGCGCACATCGAGCGCGAGCCCGGCATCGCCATGCTGGCCCTCCTCCCGCACCTCGAGATGCGCGGCTTCTGGGAGAACATCGCCATGCCCGCGCTGGCGATGTTCGCCTTCGCGCTGCTGCCGGCGTGGCTCTCGAACCGTTCGCGCCTCGTCGTCCTGGCCGTCGGCGCCGGCACCGGAAATCTCGTCCGCCGCGACGCCTACGAGCGCTGCGGCCGCCACGAGCCGCTGAAGGACGAGATCGTCGACGACGTCGGTTTGGCTCGCGTGCTCCGCCGCCGCGGCGAGGTGACCGAGGCCGTGCGCGCGGAGGACTTCGTCAGCGTGCGCATGTACCACGGCGGTGGCGAGATCCTGCGCGGCTTCACCAAGAACGCCTTCGCCGTCGTCAACCGCAGCCTCTGGCTCGGCGCGCTCTTCCTCCTCTTCAACGTCGCCGCGAATCTGCTGCCGTATTTCATGGCCCTGACCGGCGACGTCTTCGCCATCGCCACGGTCGTCGTGATCAGCGTCGTGCGCGTGATCGTCTTCGCCAGCCTCGGCTACCGGCTCGACGCTGCCGTGCTCGGCCATCCGCTCATGGCCGGATTCTGGTTCGTCATTTTCATCCGCTCGGCGTGGAAGACCGGCCGCGGGAGCGTGGAGTGGCGCGGCCGGACATATGATACGCAGCCATGAGCGACAAACCTATTCTCACCGACGTTCAGGAGCTGCGCCGCCGCGCGCGGCAACACATCGAAGAAGGGGCGGTGACCGACGCCTACCGCGCCGACCGCGACACCGTGACCAAGCTGCTCAACGAGGCGCTGGCGACGGAGATCGTCTGCGTGCTTCGCTACAAGCGCCATTACTTCATGGCCCAGGGCATCCACGCCGACCCGATCGCCCAGGAGTTCCTCACGCACGCGAACGAGGAGCAGGGGCACGCCGACCAGATCGCGGCGCGCATCATCCAGCTCGGCGGCGCGCCGAACTTTTCGCCGGACGGGCTGCTGTCGCGCAGCCACTCCGAGTACGTGGAGGGGACGACGCTGCTCGACATGATCAAGGAAGACCTCGTCGCCGAGCGCGTGGCCATCGACTCGTACAACGAGATGATCCGCTACGTCGGCGACAAGGACGTGACCACGCGGCGGATGCTGGAGACGATTCTGGCGGTCGAGGAGGAGCACGCCGACGACCTGGCCAGCTTCCTCGCGGACATGGACAAGGATTGGAAAACGAGAGACCGCAGCGCGGGCTAAGTCACTGCGGAATATGATAGATTCGTAGCCGTTCTGGTGGCCGATTCATGTCACGTCCAGCCGAGCGGTACACGCAGCTTCTCGACCAAATCCTCCGCCCCTTCGATCTGACCCACGACTTCGGGCGCAAGCAAGCGCACGAGGCGGCCATCGACTACGCCCGCCAGCACCTCGTCGACGACGCGCACTGCAACGACTTCCTCAAGGCCGCGGCCAAGCGCCTCGGCTTCGCCCCGGTCTCGTTCGACACGCTGGAGAGCCGCGTCAAGCTGCCGAAGAACGCCTGGCTCGACGTCTGGATCTCCGACGAAGACGACGAGGTCGCCTTCACCGGCACGCGCGAGGGGCTGCAGTACATGATCGACCTGCTCGGCCAGCTGCGCGACTCGAGCGACCCCGAGCAGCACATCCACCTCGACCGCGCCGTCATGCCGATGACCGAGAACTCCGCGAATCTCGTCCTGTTCAAGGAAGAGGAGTCGTGGTTCACCGGCGTCGGCAGCGAGGCCGAGCAGTACCCCGAGCGCGACATCGATCCGAAGCAGATCTACGCCATCCAGTTCATCCACTATCCGCCCGACGACCTGCCGATCAGCGCGCACAAGCTCTACCGCGTGCTGAAGGCGGAGCCCGACAACAGCCAGGGCTCGAACGTGAAGGAGCTCGTCGACGGCGCGGAGTCGCGCTACTTCCGCTTCACCTTCATCGCCGACAACGACGAGCGCTTCACCTACACGTTCCACCTCGACGACCCGGCCGTGAACTACTTCACGCACCGCGAGATCCTGAAGTTGGCCATGCGGGCGGTTTAGTTTATACTGTAAAGTACTTTGCTACGGCGGGTCCTGATCGGCATCGCCCTCCTTCCGCTCCTCGGCGTGCTCGCCCTCTGGATCGAGCGCAACACCGCCGTCGAGCTTCCCCGCCCCACCGGCCCCTTCGCCGTCGGCCGCGCCATCGAGGATTGGGCCGGCAACGGCCACGAGGTTCTCGCCTGGATCTGGTATCCCGCGATTCCGAACGGCGCCGTCGCCGACTACGTCCCCGCTGCGATGCGCGCGCACCTTGGCGGAGGCCTGCTCCGCTTCCTGACGCACGATCTCGCCAAGGTCCGCTGCCACAGTTTCCGCAACGCGGCGCCGCTGCCGGGCCCGTATCCCGTCGCGATCTTCCGCGGCGGCGCCTCCGCTCCCGTCGTGAATTACTCGACGCTCGCCGAGGACCTGGCCAGCCACGGCTACGTCGTCGTCGGATTCGACGCTCCGGGGCGCACCGGCCTCGTCGTCTTTCCCGATGGCCGCGTCGTCTATCGCAGTCGCGAGAACAATCCCGAGCTCTGCACCGGCGCGCATTGCTTCGACCGCCTGCTCGCGCTCTGGACCGCCGACATCGGCTTCGTCCTCGACCACGTGAAAGCGACGCGCGCGGGCGTCTTCGGCCACTCCTTCGGCGGCGCGCAGGCCGCGCAGTTCTGCGCCGACGACGCGCGCTGCAAGGCCGGCATCGACATCGACGGCCTTCTCCTCGGCACGGTGGTCAGGAGCGGCATCCACAAGCCGTTCATGTTCCTGCTGAGCGATCACAGCGGCGAGTCCGGCCCCGAGCACGATCGCGTCCTCGCCGACATCAAGTCCGTCTACGACCGCCTCCCGCCCGACGCGCGCAACTACGTCGTCCTCCCCGGCGCGAACCACTTCGGCTTCAACGACGACACGGCGCTGCTGAAGAGCGCTCTTCTCCGCGCCATCTTCCGCATCGACGGCCGCCGCCAGCTCGCCGCCACCACGGAAAACATCCGCACCTTTTTCGACGCGCACTTGAAGCGATAGACTCGCCGGAAATGATCCGGCAGATCGCCGTCATCGGTACCGGCACGATGGGCCGCGGCATCGCCTACCTGGCCGCGCTGGCCGGCTACGACACCGTCATCCACGACGCTGACGCCGGCGCGCTCGACGCCGCGCGCGCGGCCATCGACGCGACGCTGCGCAAGGGCGTCGAGCGCGGCAAGGTCAGCGACGCCGATGCGCGCGCCGCGCTCGAACGCCTGCAGCTCGCCGCCGACCTCGAGGAAGCGGCGCGGCAGGCGGACTTGATCGTCGAGGCTGTCCCCGAGGACCTCGACCTCAAGAAGAACATCTTCTCGCAGGCCGATCTCTTCTGCAGCGAGGAGACGATCCTGGCCTCGAACACGTCGTCGATTCCGATCACGACGCTGGCCTCCTCGGTCGAGCGGCGCGACCGCTTCGTCGGCATGCACTTCTTCAATCCGCCTCACGTCATGAAGCTGATCGAGATCGTGCGCGGCGAGCGGACCTCGGACGACACGGTGGCGGCGGTGCGCGAGGTCGCCGAGAAAATGGGGAAGCAGCCGATCGTGGTGCACGACTCGCCCGGCTTCGCCACGTCGCGCCTCGGCGTGGCCATCGGACTCGAGGCCATCCGCATGCTCGAGGAAGGCGTGGCCAGCGCCGAGGACATCGACCGGGCCATGGAGCTCGGCTACAACCATCCGATGGGGCCGCTGCGCCTGACGGACCTGGTCGGCCTCGACGTCCGCCTCGGCATCGCCGAGGTGCTGGCGGCGACGCTCGGCCCGCGCTTCGAGCCGCCGCAGCTGCTGCGCGATCTCGTCGCCCAGGGAAAGCTCGGAAAGAAAACGGGAGAGGGCTTCTATCGATGGTCCGTCGACTGATCGCAGTCGCGCTGCTCCTCGCAACCACTGCCCTCGCCGACGACGCCCGCACGCAACGGCTGGAAAAACTCTGCCGCGTCTGGGCCGCGGCGAAGTACACGCATCCGGCCATGATGACGCGCAAGATCGATTGGGACGGAGCGCTCGTGCGCGCCATCCCCGCCGTGCGCGCTGCCTCGACGCCCGCGGAGCTCGCCGCGGCGATCGACGCCATGCTCAAGGAGCTCGGCGATCCGGTGACGCGCGTGGCGCCGCCGCGCCAGCCCGTCAAGCGCGACGTGCAGCTCATGCACAGCGACGATCGCGGCGTGCTCGTCGTCGAGGTCGGGCCGTACGTCGCGGCGCACGACGCGCTCGCTGTCTGGACAAAGACGGACGCGATCGCCGACGCCATCGCCCGCGCCAGCGACGTCCGCATCGACCTGACGATGCTGAGCGGCGGCGGCGAAGAGAGCGAGCTCCTCGGCGATTTCGCCTACATGCCGTGGTCGACCGAGGCCGTTCCGGTCCCCGGCCGCTGGACCGCGTTTCACTCCGGCTACGAGCCGCAGATCGGCGGCACGAGCGGCGGCTACTACTCGGCGCTGATGCTGATCGCCAGCAAGCCGCTCGCGCCGGCGGAGAAGAGCGCCGTGCGGAGGATCACGTTCGTGACCGACGGCGCCGTGCCGCTGCCGGCGTTCGCGATCGCGTTGTTGCGGGCGAAGAAGGCGACGCTCGAGTCCCCGCTGCCGCCGGCCGATGCCGGGAGCGCGATCCGCGTCGACCTCGGCGGCGGATACGCGGCGCTGATCCGCAGCTCGACCTACGACAGCGGCGGAGCGGCGCCCGCCCCCGTCCCGATTCACGAAGAAACGTACGAGGCCATGACCTCGCCCGATCTCCCGCACCGGCTCCTGGCCGCCTTCCGGATCTGGAGCGTCATCGACAATTTCTATCCGTACAAGGCGCTGATCGGCGACTGGGACGCGGTGCTGCGCGAGTTCATCCCGCGCTTCGAAGAGGCCGAGGGAGCGGAGGCGTACGAGGCGGCGGTGCTGGAGATGGCCGCGCACATCGAGGACGGGCACACCGGCGTCGGCCCGCTGCCGGCGCTGGCGAAGTTCTTTCCGCCGGGCGTGGTGCCGTTCCGCGCGCGCTGGATCGAGAACGAATTCGTCGTCGTCGACAAGTACGACGCGAGCGCGCCGGTGTCGATCGGCGACGTCATCGTCAGCGTCGACGGCGAGCCGCTCGAAGCGCGGGTGAAGCGGCTGTGGAAGTACCTCACCGCGTCGACCGACTCGGCTCGCCGGAACCGCGTCGCCGGCGCGGCCCTGCGCGGTCCGCTGGACGCGCCGGCGCAACTCGTCGTCCGCGGCGCCGGCGGCGCGACGCGCACGGTCTCCGTGCCGCGCGTGAAGTCGATCAAGCCGGCCGAGGAGAAGGGGCCGCCGTACCGCGTGCTGGCCGGCAACATCGGCTACGCCGACCTGCGGCTGCTCAAGGTCGAGCAGGTCGACGCCATGTTCGACACCCTGATGGCGACGAAGGCGATCGTCTTCGACATGCGCGGCTATCCGAACGGCACGGCCTGGTCGATCGCCTCGCGCATCAACACGCGCCACGCCCTCTACGGCTCGTCGCTGCAGCGCGCGCAGCTCAACGGCGCGGCGACGGAGGAGGAGAAGGGGACGCGCTACGCGTTCCTGCAGACGCTGCCGGAGACGACGAAGCCGCTCTACACCGGCAAAATCGTCGTGCTGATCGACAACCGCGCCATCAGCCAGGCCGAGCACAGCTGCCTCTTCTTCAAGCAGGCCGCGGGAGCGACGTTCGTCGGCTCGCCGACCGCCGGCGCGAACGGCGACGTGACGAACTTCGTGCTGCCCGGCGGCCTGGTCGTCTACTTCACCGGCCACGACATCCGCCACGCCGACGGGCGGCAGCTGCAGCGCGTCGGGATCCAGCCGGACATCCGCGTCGAGCCGACGATCGCCGGACTGCAAGCGGGAAAGGACGAAGTGCTCGATCGCGCCGTCGCATATGTAAATGGGCAGTGAGTCCTACGGCGCGTTCGCCTACGCCTACGATCAGGCCCTCGGCCGGCGCTTCTTCCGGGCCGTGCAGCGGCTGCTGGTGAGGTCGCTCGAGGAGCGGCCGCCGGCGGAGAAGACGCACCTCGACGTCGCCTGCGGTACCGGCTACGCGATGGAGCTCTTCGCCCGGCGCGGCTTCCGCAGCGTCGGCGTCGACCTGTCGTTGCCGATGCTGCAGATCGCCCGCACGCGCGTGCGCCGGCTCGCCTGCGCCGACTTGCGCGCGCTGCCGCTGCGGCGGACGTTCGCGCGCATCACCTGCCTCTACGACAGCCTCAACCACATGAAGGAGCTCGACGATCTCGTGGCCGCGTTCCGCGCCGTGCGGGGCGTGATGTCCGCCGAGTCGCTGTTTCTGTTCGACATCAATCATCCCGACATCTACCCCGAGGTGTGGGGCTCGAAGGAGCCGTTCGTCGCCAGCGGCGCTGACTATCGGCTGGAGATCGACACGACGTACCGCCGCCGCGACCGCCTGGCTCGTGCGCTCGTCAGCGGATGGGCCAGGATGGGCGGGCGGCGGGTGGAGATCCGCGAGCGCCACGAGCAGCGCGCCTGGTCGAAGAGCGAGATCCGCGCCGCGCTGCGCCAGGCGGGGCTGGCGGTGGTCGAAATCGAGGATTTCGATCCCTACGGCGAGGCGGAGAAGCTGCGGGCGGAGACGGTGAAGTTGTTCTTCACGTGCGGGATCGCGGAAGATTCGCCCCGCCGTCGGAGTTGATGACCGAGCAATGAAGCCCCCCTTCCACATCGGCAACGTGCGGATCGATCCGCCGCTGGCGCTCGCGCCGATGGCCGAGGTCACCGACACGTACTACCGCTCGCTGATCAAAGAGCTCGGCGGGGTGGGGCTCGTCGTCTCCGAGTTCGTCTCATCCGAAGGGCTGACGCGCAAGAACGACCGCAGCCATCAGATGCTCGCCTTCGACGAGAGCGAGCGGCCCGTGGCCATCCAGATCTACGGCGGCGATCCCGACCGCATGGACGACGCCGCGGCCATCGTCGAGGAGCAGGGCGTCGACATCGTCGACATCAACATGGGCTGCCCGGTGCGCAAGATCGTCAACAGCGGCGCCGGCTCGGCGATGCTCAAGGACTTCGACAAGGCTTCGCGCGTGGTCGAGAAGATTTGCCGCCGCGTGAAGATCCCGGTGACGGTGAAGGTGCGCAAAGGGTGGGAGAGCGACGACGTGCTGCCGCTGCTGAAGCGCTTCGAGGAGATCGGCGTGGCCTCGATCGCCATCCACGGGCGCACGCGCAACGAGGCCTACACCGGCGCCAGCGACTGGGGCTACATCGCCTACGTGAAGAGCGTGCTGCGCATCCCCGTCTTCGGCAACGGCGACGTGAAGACGCCCGCCGACGCGCAGCGGATGTTCGAGCAGACCGGCGTGGACGGGGTGATGATCGGCCGCGCCGCGCTGCACAATCCGTTCATCTTCCGCGATATCACGCAGGGCCACAGCACGAACGAAGTCGACCGCCGCATCGACGCCATGCAGCGCTACCTCGCCAAGATCGACGCCGCGCCGCAGCCCGACAAGTGGAAGCTGCACAAGGCCCGCACCGTGATCGGCTGGTTCTCGAAAGGGATCGCCCACGGGAAAGACATTCGCAACGGGCTGCAGGACATCACGTGCGTTGGCGATGTGCAGCGGTTGCTGGATGAGGCGCGCGTGCGCTTGGCGGCGTAGGAGGTTGTTAGTTCTTAGTTCTTGGTTCTTAGTTTTTAGGACGGCGAGCGTCAAACTAAGAACTAAGAACCAAGAACTAACAACCAATGTCCTTCCCCGACCACATCGCCCGCGTCTTCGACGCCTTCGGCGTGCCTGCCGACACGAAGGACGTGCTGTACGACCTCTACGTCTCGATGGGCGACGAGGTGCTCGAAGTCTTCGGCGACATCGCCGAGCGGGCCGGGTCGCCGGTGGGACTGGGTCCCGAGGATTGCGCGCCGATCCGCGCGCTCGTCGTGGAGCGATTTCTGCGCCGGAATCATCCGCGCTGGGCGGCGGGGATGCCGACGCCGAGCCTCTACCATCCGCGCGCGTTCGAAGGGCGCGTCTCCGGTGCGGCCATTCCGTTGGGCGCGGTGCATCCGGAGACGGCCGGGCTGCTCGAGGACGACCAGCCGGTGCCGGACGGGATTCTCATGCAGGGGCGCAACGCGCACTTCGGCGGGCGGCAGGAGACGATCTCGTTCGACCTCGTGGCCGCGGAGCTCGACGACGCCGTCGCCATCGGCCTGGCCGAGGGGCAGCAGCACACGCTGCCCGGCTCGGTCGGGGAGACCAGCGGGACGCTCGACGCGGCGAACGGTGTATCCCTGATCTGGGAGATCCAGCCGAACGTCTACAAGCCCTCCGGCGAGCGCAACCGCGACATCGCCCGCCTGTACCGCAAACATCGCAACTGGCACATCGTCACTCTCGTGGCCGCGCTGCAGTGGCTGCGCAGTCACGAGATGAAGGTCTACGTCGTGCGCGGCGAAGCGCTGGCCGCGACGCACGAGGTCAACCCGGAGAAGCCGGTGTCGGAGACGATCGTGGCCCTGCACAACCGCACGGTCGAGCACGTGACCCGCGGCCTCGGCCTGCCCCTCACCCCCGCCACGCGCGACGACGAGCTCGTGCTGCTCAACGCCAGCGTGATGAACACGGGGCTGCACAAGCACGTGACGCTGTTCGGGGCGGGCGACGCAATTTGGAGGGTGGGCTAGAATCGTCGTATGGCCGCGCGGGTCAGAGAGCAAGCAACGTACGAGGATGTGCTTCGCGCCCCGGAGAACATGGTGGCGGAGCTGATCGACGGGGAGCTGTATACCTGGCCGCGGCCGCGAGGGCGGCATGGGAACGCGCAGTCCGAGATCCTCACTGCGATCAGGAGCGTTTACGGGATCGGTCGTGTTCCCGGCGGCTGGTGGATCATCGGAGAGCCCGAAGTGCACTTGGGACCTCACGCAGTCGTCCCGGATATTGGTGGCTGGCGGCGCGAGCGAATGCCACAGCTGCCCGATTCCCACATCTTCGACGTCGCGCCGGACTGGGTTTGTGAAATCCTCTCGCCATCGACAGCACGGGTTGACCGCGGAAAAAAACTGGCGACCTATGCCCACCACACCATTCCGTGGGCGTGGTACATCGATACGGATGCGCGCACGTTCGAAGTGATGCGCCTGGATGATGGGAAGTGGACGATTGTCGATGTCTTTACCGAGGGCGACGTCGTGCACGCGGAACCGTTCCCGGCGGCCGACATCAACCTAACGTTGGTTTGGGGTCCCGACCCAGAATAGCCGCCCCCGTCCGCCCGTTACCCTCAATTCCATGAGCAGTGAAGCCACGGCTCCCGTCCGCCGCGTCGGCATGATCAGCCTCGGCTGCCCCAAGAATCTCGTCGATGCCGAGATCATGTTGGGGCAGTTGCGGCAGGAGTCCGCCGTGGAGATCACGAACGATCTCGACGAGGCCGACGTCGTCATCGTCAATACCTGCGGCTTCATCGACGCGGCCAAGCAGGAGTCGATCGACACGATTCTCGAGGTTGCGGAGCGGAAAGGGCGGGGGGTGGAGCGGCTCATCGTCTCCGGCTGCATGGTGCAGAAGTACCGCGCCGATTTGCAGCAGGCCATTCCGGAGATCGACGCCTTCGTGGGACTCGACCGGCTGGAGAAGATCACCGAGGCGGTCACCGGGATCGAAGACGACGACATGGCTCCGGCGCGGCGGAAGATGTCGGTGCGCCTGTACGAAGATCTGCCGCGCGTGTTGACGCAGGGGACGGCCCACGCCTACCTCAAAGTCTCGGAAGGGTGCTCGAATCCGTGCACCTTCTGCGCGATTCCGCAGATGCGCGGCAAGTTCCGCTCGCGGACGATCGCCTCGCTCGTGCGCGAGGCCCATACGCTGGAAGCGCAGGGGGTGAAGGAGCTCTGCCTCGTCGCCCAGGACACGACGCGCTACGGCGAGGACATCGGACTGGCGAACGGGCTGACGAATCTCGTGCGCGCGCTGCTCGACGACACCGGCTTCCGTTGGATCCGTTTTCTGTACGCCTATCCCGGCTCGCTCGACTGGTCGCTCTTCGAGCTGATGGGGCGCGAGGCGCGCTTCGCGTCGTACTGCGACATCCCGCTGCAACACGTCAGCGCGAACGTGCTCTCGCGCATGCGCCGGCCGGGGTCGCCGGCCGAGTACCGCGACATGATCGCCAGGATGCGCGACCTCGTCCCCGACATCACCCTGCGCACGACGTTCATCACCGGGCATCCCGGCGAGACGCCGCGCGACTTCGGCGAGCTGCACGACTTCGTGCAGTGGGCAGAGTTCGACAACATGGGCGCGTTCGTCTACTCCGCCGAGGATCACACGCTGGCGGCGCGCATGGACGACACGCCGACGCGCAAGACCGCGGAGCGGCGCCGGGCCAAGCTCATGGAGATGCAGCAGTCGATCGCCCTCGCGCGCAACGAGGCGCGCGTCGGTCAGACCTTCGACGCCCTCGTCACCGGCCTCTGCGCGGAGACCGAGCATCTGCTCGAGGGGCGCATCGTCGGGCAGGCGCCGGAGATCGACGGACGGCTGCTCATCAACGACGGCATCGAGCTCCTGCCGAAGGAGCTGCCGGCGTTCGCGCGCGTCGAGATCACGGATGCGCATCCGTACGATTTGGTTGGGAGTGTGGTCGCATGATTCTCGCAGTTTTATTGCTCGCAACCGCAGTTCATGCCGATGTCGTCGACGACGTCATCAACGCCTACGGCGGCGCCGAGGCCTGGAGCAAAGTCAAGTCGTTCCGCCAGACGGGCACGGTCTCGTCGCCGATGCGTCCCGCGCCGGGCGACGGGACGCGGACGTGGACGCGGCCGGACAAGCTGACGTTCGAAGTCGTCTACCCGACGAGCAGGGAAACGCGCGTCGTCGACGGCGACCACGGCACGCAGAACGGGAAGGAAGCGGCAGGGACGGGCCTCGCCGCGATGCGGTTGCAGGCGGCGCGGCTGGCGCTGCCGGCGCTGCTGCTCGACCGCCGCGCGGACGTGAAAGTTCGCGACGGCAACGTGCTCGAGGTGGCCATCGCGCCGGGGCTCACCGTGACGATGGAGGTCGATCCGAAGACGCATCGCGTCACGCGCTCGGTTGGCAAGGGCGAGGGGATCGAGTTCGCCACGACCTACGGCGACTTCCGCAGCGTCGGCGGGCTGCTCTTCCCGTTCAGCGAGGAGAACTTCGCGAACGGGACGAAGACGGCCACGACGACGCTGACGAAGATCGAGGTCAATCCCTAGCGCACTTCAGGTCGTTGCTGTGCGCGCCACCGGCGTCGACGCCGACGATCTTGCCGAGGGTGCGGGCGATGTCGAGCGGCGACGACTCGCGCGCCCGGCAGGGCCCGTCGCCGTGCACGATGCCTTTGCCCCAGAAGATCACCGGCACGCGCTGGTCGTCGGGCACGGGCTGGCCGTGCGTCGTGGCGATGCTCGACTTCCAGATGTAGCCCGGCACGAGCGTGACCAGGACGTCGCCGGAGCGGTCGGCGCGGAAGGAGAGGCGCATCGCTTTCTTGTCGTGCGAGTCGGACGCGCTCTCCGGCAGCATCAGCTCCGAGTTCGTGAAGGCGTCGGCCACCCCTTCGATCGTCTTCACGGCGTCGCGGTAGGCGCGCTTGGCCGCCTCCGGATCGCTCGTGATCTTGCTGAAGTCGAGGTAAAAGGCCGGCTCCTCGAACCAGAAGATGGCGTTGAGCCCGACGATCTTCTCGACGGCGATGCGGCCCGGCGACTGGGCGTTGTTGAAGTCGACGAGCCCGGCGGGCTTCGACGGATCCTTCACCTTCGCGATCGCCGGAATCGACTGCACGCCGTGGTCGGCGGTGAGGGCCACGGTCACGTCCTTGCCGAACTGCGCGCGCAGGTCGCCGAGGAACGCGGCGATCTGCCGGTCCGTGCGCACCACGGCGTCGGCCGCTTCCCACGAGTCGGGGCCGAAAAGATGGCCGAGGTAGTCGTTCGAGGAGAGGCTGACGAAGAGGAGGTCGGGGTGGCCGCCCGCGCCGAGCGACTCGCGCTTGATGACCTGCCGGGCGAAGTCGAGGACGAGGTCGTTGCCGAAGGGGGTGTTGGCGAGCGCCTCGAGGCTGGTGATGGGATGATCGAACGACGTGCCGAGGCCGTAGCGGTCCGACTTCGCATCGCGCAGCGACTCGGGGTCGGTCACGTGCGCGCTGCGCGTCTGCGGATCGAGCGTCCACTTCGGATGCGCTTTCAAACGCCCGCCGAGCGTTTTGTTGAAGTCGGCCAGGAGCGGCTCGAGGCGGTGGCGGTAGTACTTCGTCGTGGTGAAGCCCGCCTTCGGATCGAACCAGAACGCCCCCCACGCCTTCCGCCCGCCCATGAGGATGGCGGCGCGGTCCTTGAGCGAGACGGAGTAGACCTTCGCGCCGGGAACGCTTTCCTGCAGGCGGTCGCCGAGGCCGGCGGCGTCGAGGTTCAGCGGCGACATTCGGTTGGCGTCGCGCACTTTCGGATCCGTCGACGGCGGCAGGACCGGATCGACGTTCGTGTCGGTCACGCAGTACATGCGCGCGTGTCCGGCGCGGTCGTACCAGTTGTTGGCGATGATGCCGCTCTCCGCGGGCGTGTGCCCGGTGCCGATGGAGGCGTGGCCCGGGCCGGTGAACGTCGTCGCGTAGGGATAGGCGGCGTTCTCGAACCACGTGCCCTCGCGCTCGAGACGCTTGAAGCCGTCGTTGCCGAGGACGTTGTCGAGCCGGGTCAGGTAGTACGACGGAAACTGATCGATCGACACGACGACGACGAGCTTCGGCGGCGCGGCGGCGGCGGCGGTGGCGACGAAGAGAAAGAGGGCGAGCAGGCGCTTCATGGCTCGCGCAGCTTAAACGAAGAAAGGCCACCGTTGCCGGTGGCCTTTCTTCGATTCGATGTTGTGGTGATTAGAAGTTGAGGCGGAGTCCCAGGCGGCCCTGCCAGCGCGAGCCGAGGTTCGCGGTGGAGAACTGGTTGCCCGGGGTGAGGCGGTTTGCGGCCGACTCGCGGTAAACCGGCTTGCCCGTCGTCGGATCCTGGCCCGAGTACGTCACCGGGTTGTAGGTGCTGTTGGTGACGAAACGCTCGATGCCGTAGTTCTTGTCGAACAGGTTCAGCAGGTTGAGGATGTCGGCCTGGACGAGCACGCGCGTGTGGTAGAACTGCGGCAGCCCGAGCTCATAGTGGAAGTCGAGCCGGCGCGTCCACGGCTGGAAGGCCGAGTTGCGCTTCGGGGCGGTGCCGACCGCTCCGCCGAGACCGACGGAGTTGAGGAAATTGGTGAAGAGGCTCGGGTCGAGCGGCGTCTGCGTCACCGGCGAGGTGCCGGAGGTCCGGCACGGTCCTGCCGCTGCCGGCGCTCCGGTCGAGGTGGACGGGCAGAGGATGTAGTCGCTCGGGATGAAGAGCAAGTCGTTGTTGCCCGAGCCGTCCTTGTTCGGGTCGCCGCCCATGATGAGCGAGTACGGGTTCCCCGACTGCGCGGCGTAGAAGAGGCCGAAGCTGTGGCTCAGCGAGCCGGTGTTGAGGTTGTACGTCGCGGCCAGGTTGAAGCGGTGCTTCGTCTGGTACGTGGAGGTCGAGAGCTCGGGGGTGAAGATGTCGCCGCGAGTGATGAAGCCGAACTGCCACTGCGAGCTCGGGGTGCTGGAGTTCCCTTCGCCGACCGAGTGCGCGATCTGATGCGCGTAGGAGCCGTTGAAGGTGAAGTTCCGGTAGACCTTGCTCAGCGTGAGCGACTCCATGGTCTCGTTGCCCTTGGTGGTGTTGGTGAGGAGGTAGGCGTTGCCGATCGTGGAGGAGATCGACGCGTACGTCGGCCTGCCGTCCAGCAGGCTGGTGCCGGTCTGCTTCTTGTTCACGTTCTGGTAGTAGATGTCTTCCTGGTTCCTCGAGTAGAGGACCTCGGCGCTGGCGCGGAGGCCCCAGAACAGCTCGCGGTCGTAGCCGAGGGTGGAGCGGAGGACGCGCGGGAAGCGGAAGTTCGGATCGGAAACGGCGACGTCCTGCGTGGCGCCGGCGACGTTGTCGAGGCGCGGCTGCTGGGTCACGTCGGGATTGAACGTCGGCATGCACGAGGCCGTCGTGCAGCCCTTGAGGATCTGCTCGATGCCGGTGTTGCCGTAGTTGTTGGAGATCCAGACGAAGGGCGTACGGCCCTGGAAGACGCCGACGCCGCCGCGCAGCTGCTGCTTGCCGGTGTTGCCGATGTCCCAGTTGAAGCCGAGGCGCGGCTCCCACGTCACGTTCTCCGAGGGGATGGCCGAGGTGGAGAAGCCGATGGCCGACTGCACGACGGGGTTGAATGACGGGGTGGTGTCGAACTTCGGCTTGTCGCCGCGGAGGCCGAAGGTGAGCGTCACCGACGGGATCACGCGCCACTGATCGCTCGCGTAGAGGCTGTACTGCGCGGCCTTGAAG
>JBKOUP010000021.1:0-4234 GCA_046723495.1 Acidobacteriota bacterium | reverse complement strand
GACGGGACGATCGAGGACGTGCGGACCGACAACGACCGTTGGACCGCGAGGACGGTGGACGGCAGCCTGGCTGCGCATTTCGAGTATTCAGTGGCCATCACCGGGAATGGCCCAATGGTTCTAGGTAAGTAGACGAGGGGTATGTCAGAGAAAGAAGAAGCGATCGAAGTGACGGGCACGGTCCTGGAGACCCTTCCAAACGCGATGTTCCAGGTCGAGCTGGAGAACAAGCACAAGGTGCTGGCGCACATCTCCGGCAAGATGAGGAAACACTTCATCCGCATTCTTCCGGGAGACAAAGTTCTGGTGGAGCTCTCGCCGTACGATCTGACGCGCGGCCGCATCACCTATCGATACAAGTGAAGGTGTGAGTCATGAAAGTACGTTCATCGGTCAAGAAAATCTGTGCGAAGTGCAAGATCGTCCGGCGCCACGGTGTGGTCCGGATCATTTGCGACAACCCCAAACACAAACAGCGGCAGGGATAAGAGAACATGGCTCGTATTGCAGGCGTTGATCTTCCACTGAACAAGCGGGTCGAAATCGGCCTCACGTACATCTTCGGCATCGGCCGCTCGCGCTCGAACGACATCCTCGGCAAGGCCGAGGTCAATCGGGACACGCGCGTCAAGGACCTGTCGGAGGACGAGGTCCGGCGCATCCGCCAGGTCATCACCGACGAGGGCAAGGTCGAGGGCGACCTCCGCAAGGACGTCGGCCTGGACATCAAGCGGCTGATGGAGATCAACTGCTACCGCGGCGTCCGCCACCGCCGCGGCCTCCCCGTCCGCGGCCAGCGCACGCACACGAACGCGCGCACGCGGAAAGGCCCGCGCAAGGGCGCGATTGCTGGGAAGAAGAAGGCCACGAAGAAGTAAGAGGTTAGTTCTTAGTTCTTAGTTGTTAGTTGTTCCAACGACGCCGAACTAAGAACTAAGAACCAAGAACTAAGAACTAGAGGAACCATGGCAACTGCAAGAGCCCCCAAAGCCGGCGCACGTCGGGCAGGCACCAAGAAGAAGGAACGGAAAAACGTTCCGCACGGCGTGGCCTCCATCGCCGCGACGTTCAACAACACCATCGTGGCCATCAGCGACCCGATGGGGAACATCCTGGCCTGGTCGAGCGCGGGGCGCATCGGCTTCAAGGGATCGCGCAAGGGCACGCCCTTCGCTGCGCAGGTGGCCGCCCAGAACGCGGCACAGCTCGCGCAGGAGCACGGCGTCCGCACGGTCGACGTGAAGGTCAAGGGCCCGGGCGCGGGCCGCGAGTCGGCCATCCGCGCTCTCGCCGCCAGCGGCCTCGACATCAAGTCCATCAAGGACGTGACGCCGATCCCGCACAACGGCTGCCGCCCGCCGAAACGGCGCCGCGTCTGACGTTGCCCCAGCGAAGTGAATTCCACGCCGAGCAGCAGCCGGCGTCGACGCAACGTTCCATGGTGGAGCGGGTGCGAAACAAACAGGAGGCATAGTGGCTCGTTACACCGATCCCGTCTGCCGGCTCTGCCGGCGCGAGGGTATGAAGCTCTTTCTGAAAGGGGACCGCTGTTTCAAGGACAAGTGCGCCATCGAGCGCCGCAACTACGCGCCCGGCCAGCACGGCCGTCGCCGTTCCAAGGTCCTCGGATACGGACTGCAGCTTCGTGAGAAGCAGAAGGTCAAGCGCATCTACGGCCTGCTGGAGAGCCAGTTCCGGCTCTACTTCCAGCGCGCCGAGGCCAAGACCGGCATCACCGGCGAGAACCTTCTCCGCCAGCTCGAGCTGCGGCTCGACAACGTCGTCTACTCCCTCGGCTTCGCCTCGTCGCGCGCCCAGGGCCGCCAGCTCGTGCGCCACGGACACATCGAGGTCAACGGGAAGAAGATCAACGTCCCGTCCTACCAGGTCCGCAAGGGCGACGTGATTCAGGTCCGCGAGAAGAGCCGCAAGAACGACCAGATCCGCCAGTCGGTGGAGACGGCCGCAGGCCGCGGCGTCCCCGGATGGCTCGAGCTCAATCCCGAGCAGTTCCGCGGCACGGTGCTCGATGTCCCGAAACGCGAGGACATCCGCCTGCCGATTCAGGAACAGCTCATCGTCGAACTTTACTCGAAGTAAGAAACGGTGGCGCCCACGCCACATGCGCAGGAGGCCGCTCACATGTTGTGGTCAGATTTCCAGAAACCGAAAAAGCTCGATTACGATCCCGAGACTCTCACGCCGAATTACGGGCGTTTCATCGCTCAGCCGTTCGAGCGCGGCTTCGGTACGACGATCGGTAACGCGCTCCGCCGCGTGCTGCTCTCGTCCATCGAAGGGGCGGCCATCTCCGCCGTCCGCGTCGAAGGCGTTCTCCACGAGTTCTCGTCGCTCCAGGGCGTCGTCGAGGACATGACCGACATCGTCCTCAACCTCAAGCAGGTCCCCTTCAAGCTGCACGGCGAAGGGCCGAAGACGCTCTACCTCGAGAAGAAGGGGCCCGGCATCGTCACCGCCGCCGACTTCGAGCAGGACGCCGACATCGAGATCCTCGACCCGACGGCGCACGTCGCCACGCTGTCGAAGGAAGGGATGCTCAAGCTCGAAGCGCGGCTGAAGCGCGGCCGCGGCTACCAGGTCGCCGACCGCAACTCCGACGGCGATCTTCCGCTCGGCTACATCCCCATCGACTCGATCCACTCCCCGGTCCGCCGCGTGAACTACCACGTCGAGGGCGCGCGCGTCGGCCAGATGACCGACTACGACAAGCTCGTGCTCGAGGTCTGGACGAACGGCGCGGTCTCGCCGCAGGAAGCGGTCAGCCTCGCTGCCGACCTCCTCGGCGATCACCTGCGCATCTTCTCCGCGTTCGAGACGAAGGGCGAAGGCGTCGGCGCCGAGGAGCATGCCGCCCCCGAGGTCGATCCGCGCATGGCCGAGATGCTGGCCAAGCCGATCGAGGAGCTCGACCTCTCCGTCCGCTCCGCGAACTGCCTCAAGAACGCCAACATCCGCACGCTCGGCGACCTCGTGCAGCGCACCGAGCGGGAGATGCTGTCGACGAAGAACTTCGGCCGCAAATCGCTCGACGAGATCAAGGACGTCCTGGCCAGCCTCGGGCTGTCCTTCGGCATGTCCCGCCTCCCGTCCCGCGGCGGCGCCGCAGAGTACCGCGAGTAGTCGTAGAGGAGTGACATGAGACACGGAATGGTGAATCGCAAGCTGGGGCGCACCACGAGCCATCGGCTCGCGATGTTCCGCAACCAGCTGGCCTCGCTCATCGACAAGGAGCGCATCATCACCACGCTCCCGAAGGCGAAGGAGCTCAAGCCCCAGATCGAGCGCCTGATCACGCTCGGCCGCAACGACAGCGTTCACAACCGCCGCAACGCCGCGCGCCAGATCAACGACGACGCGCTCGTGGCCAAGCTGTTCGACACGCTCGGGCCGCGCTTTTCCGATCGTCCCGGCGGCTACACGCGCATCGTGAAGCTTGGAACGCGCCGCGGCGACGCCGCCGAGATGGCCATCCTCGAGTTCGTCGGCTACGAGCTGCCGAGCGAAGAGAAGAAGGGCGCGCCGGCGAAGAAGGCCAAGGCGAAAGCGAAGGAAGAGCCGGAGCCCGAGTCCGAGACGCCGGCCGAGGACGAGAAGCCGAAGAAGAAAGCGGCTTCGAAGAAGCCCGCGGCCGCGCCGAAGAAGAAGGCCGCGAAGCCCGCCGAAGAAGAAGAGAAGCCGAAGAAAAAACCGGCCGCGAAGAAGAAGAAATCGTAACCAGGGCGGGCCTCAGAGCCCGCCCAATTTTCTTCTGGTCACCGTCAGATCGCCTTCGGATCCGGGCACCGCGTACGACGCCTCCCGCGCCCGCGCGATCGCCGCTCCTGCCGTGGGCAATCCGAACGACGCATCGGACACGATCGCCTCGATCGGCGCGTTGTCGCCCAGAACGAGATCGATGCGCACCTCGCTCGCGCCGCGCACCGACACGACGTGCCATCCGGGCGCGAACGTGTTCACGTGCCGGGCGGTGGGTGGGGGCGGCGCGACGCCGTCGATCGTCATCGACTGCAGCGACGGCGCGTGGAACACCAGCGACACTCGCGGCGCGCCGCGCGGCGAGCGCACCAGCAGCGAGACCCGCCCGCCGCCGCGCGACAGCACGCGCACCTCGGCCGGCGGCAATCCGAGCGCCGGCGCCGGCGCGGCGAAGACGCGCCCCGGGCGGCGCAGCCACTCGCCGATCTGGCGCGGCTTGATGTCGAACGCGGCGGCC
>JBKOUP010000446.1:0-5267 GCA_046723495.1 Acidobacteriota bacterium | reverse complement strand
GAAGGAGTCGATGAAGTCGTTGAGCGCTTCATCGAAATGCTTCAGCTCGAACTGAATGTGTCCGGAGATCTCGGCCAGACCGCGATCGAAGGGATTGAGCTTGCGCGCGCGCTGGATCTCGTCGAACGCGGGCTCCCACTCGCCTTGCGAGTAGTAGAGGCGGCCGAGGATCTCGAAGGGGCGGTAGTTGTTCGGGGTCTTCAGCTTCCCGATCTCCTCGTGGGCCTGCTCCCACTCCCCTTGCGAGTAGTAGAGGCGGCCGAGGATCTCAAAGGGGCGGTAGTTGTTCGGGGTCTTGAGCTTGGCGATCTCGAGGAGCTCGATGGCCTTCGAGGTCTGGTCCTTGGCCATGTAGTACTGGGCGAGGCCGGCGTACTGCGAGGCGTCGATCTCGTCGCGGGCGCGCTCGGCATCGACCTCGTGCCGCACCTCCGTGAACCGCGCCTCCTCGGCCGCCTGCCTGAGATCGCGGACGCGGGCGAGGTTGATGCGCACGGCCACGGAACCGGGCTTGAGCTTCTCCGCCATCTCGTAGAGGTGGATGGACTCGTCGTACATCCCCTGATCGGCGTAGCGGCGGGCCAGGGCCACGAGGTCGTCGGCCTCGATGGGGATGCTCGTCTCGCGCGCTACGGCGAGGGTGCGGAACCTCGCGCGCGAGGGAGCAATGGGCGTTTCGGCCATGGAGCCGCCTATTATAGGCGCGGCCTTGATACGCCTTTTCGCCGCGCTCCTCCTCGCCGTCGCGCAGTTCCAGCCGGCGCTTCCCGGCTACGAATTCTCGTTTCCGCGCGACCACGGAACGCACGAGGAGTACCGCACCGAATGGTGGTACTACACCGGCCATCTGCGCGCCGACGACGGCCGCGCTTACGGCTTCGAGCTGACCTTCTTCCGCGCCGGCGTGACGCGCGAGCCGGCCACGACGCGCTGGGATTTGCGCGACCTCTCGCTCGCGCACTTCGCGATCAGCGACCTGAAGGCGCGGCGGTTCCGCTACTACGAGAAGCTGAACCGCTCGTCGCCGTTCACCGCGTCCGCGGCGGCGGGGCGGCTGGACGTTTTCAACGAGGCCTGGCGGGCCACGACGATGCCCGATGGCGCGTGGCGCATCGCCGCGCAGAGCGGCAGCGACGCCATCGACCTCGTGCTCCGCGCGCGCAAGCCGCCGGCCATCCACGGCGAGAACGGCGTCAGCGTCAAGGCCGTGGGCGTCGGGTACGCGACGCATTACTACTCCATGACGCGGCTCGAGGTCGGCGGCACCGTCAACGGCCGCCGCTGCACCGGCCAGGCGTGGATGGACCACGAGTTCGGCAGCTCCGCGCTGCGCGAGAGCCAGCAGGGGTGGGACTGGTACTCCGTGCAGCTCGACAACGAGACGGAGCTGATGCTCTACGTGATCCGCCGCCGCGACGGCACGCCGGACACGACGTCGTCGGGCTCGCTGATCACGAGCGACGGCACGGTCATCCACATCCGCCGCGAGCAGATGCAGATCCAACCCCTCGGCCGCTGGCGCTCGGCGAAGAGCGGCGCCGTCTATCCGATGGGATGGCGGATCGCCGTCCCGCAGTTCCGCATCGCCGTCACGCTGCAGCCGCTGCTCCAGGAGCAGGAGCTGATGACGCGCCGGTCGACGCAGGTGACGTACTGGGAAGGGGCGGTGGGCGTGAGCGGGACGTTCGCGAACGTCGCGGTCAGCGGCGAGGGATACGTGGAGATGACCGGCTACGACCGCGCCGCGGCGATGAAATCGCGATAAACCAGCGCGCTCCGCTTCGGCGTCCGCTTCTGCGTCGCGAAGTCCACGTGCACGATCCCGAACCGCTTCGTGTAGCCGTGGCTCCATTCCAGGTTGTCGAGCAGCGACCAGACGAAGTAGCCGCGCACGTCGACGCCGGCGTCGATGGCGCGGCCGAGGGCGGCGAGATGGTCGCGAAGGTAATCGACGCGCAGCGGATCCTCGACCACGTCGCCGAGCGCGGTCGGCGGATCGGAAAACGCCGCGCCGTTCTCCGTGATGTACAGTGGCATCGCGCCGTAGCGATCGCGGAACCAGAGCAGCAGCTCCGTCAACGACGGCGCGTGCACCTCCCAATCCGTCTCGGTGTAGATCGAGCCGGGGATGCGCACCAGCGAGGCGCGCTCGACCCAATGCGCCGGATCGTTCGCCGTCACGCCGCGCTTGTAATAGTTGATGCCGACGAAGTCGACCGGCGCGGCGATCCCGTCGAAGTCGGCGGCGGGGAACCGCGGCCACGCCTCGCCGAAGAGGTCGGGCATCTCCTCCGGATAGCCGCGGCCGAAGAGCGGATCGAGATAGTGGCGGTTCATGTAGGCGTCGGCGCGGCGGGTGGCGGCGAGATCGGCGGCGCTGCCGGACGCCGGCACCTTCGGCTCGAGATTCACCACGATTCCGATGGCGTGCTTCCCCAGCGTGCGATAGGCCTGCACGGCCCGGCCGTGCGCGCGCAGCAGGTTGTGCGACGCCAGCGGGGCCTCGAACAGGTTCGCGTGTCCCGGGGCCAGGCCGCCGTGCAGGTAGCCGCCGTCGGTCACGACCCACGGCTCGTTCAGCGTGGCCCACCACTCCACGCCGTCGTCGAGCGCGCGGAAGGCCGCGGACGCGTACTCCGCGAACCAGTCGGCGACGTCGCGGTTCAGCCAGCCGCCGCGGTCGTCGAGCGCGGCGGGGAGGTCCCAGTGATAGAGCGTGGCCATCGGGCGGATGCCGGCCTCGCGCAGGGCGTCGACGAGGCGGCGGTAGAAGTCGACGCCGCGCTGATTGATCGCGCCCGTGCCGGCGGGCAGGATGCGGCTCCACGAAATGCTGAAGCGGTAGGCGTCGAGGCCGAGCTCCTTCATCAAGGCCACGTCGTCGCGATAGCGGTGGTAGTGATCGCAGGCCACGTCGCCGGTGTCGCCGTTGGTCATCTTCCCCGGCGTGTGGCTGAAGCGCGTCCAGATGCTCGGGCCGGCGCCGTCGGCGAGCGGCGAGCCTTCGATCTGGTAGGCGGCGGTGGCGGCCCCCCAGACGAAGGAGCGGGGAAATTGACATCGGCTCAAAACGGCAGTAGCGTACCGCAAAATGTAAACGGTTACATCATGACGGCCAGCGAGCGCACCAAGTCATCGACCCGCCGTCGCCGCCGCCGCATCGCGGTGGTGACGATTCACGACGTCGCCGCGCGCGCCGGCGTCTCCGTGGCCACCGTCTCCCGCGTCCTCGGCGGCAAGGCCGAGCTCGTGCGCGAGGAAACCTCCCGCCAGGTCGTGGCCGTGGCCAAGTCGCTGCGCTACGTCCCCAACGTGGCCGCGCGCTCGCTCAGCATCCGCCGCTCCCAGACCATCGGCATCGTCCTTCCCGACGTCCACGGCGAGTTCTTCTCCGAGGTCATTCGCGGCATCGACGTGGCCGCGCGCAAAACCGGCTACCACATCCTGGTCTCCGGCTCGCACAGCGACGCCGGGGAGATGCTCGAAGTCCTGGAGACGATGCACGGCCGCGTCGACGGGCTGGTGATCATGGCCCCCGACGTGCCGATGGCGTCGCTGCGCGAGCCGCTCGCGCCCGACCTTCCGCTGGTGCTGCTCAACTCCGCCGACGCCGGCCTCTGCTCGATCACGATCGACAACCACGGCGGCGCGCGGGCGATGATGCGCCACCTCGGCGAGCTCGGTCACACGCGCGTGGCCTTCATCAAAGGTCCGCTCCAGAACGGCGACGCCCGCGAGCGCCTGCGCGGCTTCCGCCACGCCATGCGCGCGCACGGCCCGGCGGCGCGCGCTCTCGAATTCGCCGGCGCGTTCACCGAAGAGTCGGGGTACGAGGCGGCCAAGCTCATCGCCGGGCAGAGGCCGCGGCCGACGGCCATCTTCGCCGCCAACGACGCCATGGCCATCGGCGCGCTCTCCGCGCTGGCCGACCTCGGCGTCGACGTTCCCGGCGGCATGAGCGTGGCCGGCTTCGACGACATCCCCATCGCCCGCTTCGTGGCGCCGCCGCTGACGACGATCCGCGTCGACATCGCCGAGCTCGGGCGCCGCGCCTTCGCCCTGCTTCTCGGCGCGCTCGGCGCGCAGGGAAAACACATCCATCGCCAGGAGTGCATCGGCACGACGCTGGTCGTGCGCAAGTCCACCGCGTCGCGGCGCGTCCGCAAAAAAGGAGAGGGTTCATGAAACGTTTCGCGTTGTTGCTGTTGGCGTTATTCCTTGCAGCGTCCGCGCTCGCCCAGTCGTCGTCGACGGCGTCGATCCGCGGAAAGGTCACCAACGAGAAGGGCTCGACGCTCGGCGGCGCGGAGATCAACGCCGTCGGCACCGACACCGGCTTCGTGAAGACGATCAAGGCCGGGCCGGACGGCTCGTTCCTGCTGCCCGGCCTGATCCCCGGCGAATACAACATCGTCGTGGCCTCGAGCGGGTACGAGCCGCGCTCGCAGACTCTGCGCGTCCTCGTCGGCCAGAGCCTGACGGTGAACTTCGTCCTCACGCCGACCGCCGTCGTCAACGAGGCCATCACCGTCGTCGGCAACCAGCTCATTGACACCAAGAGCTCCGAGCTCTCCACGAGCGTGACCCCGCAGCAGATGGAAAATTTGCCCCAGGACGACCGCAACTTCCTCAAGTTCGCCGCGCTGGCGCCGGGGATCCGCCTCTCGTCCGATCCGCTGCGCAAGACCATCGCCGGCGACGCCCAGGCCGCCGAGCAGACCAACGTCTTCATCGACGGCGTCAGCTTCAAGAACGACGTGCTGCAGGGCGGCGTCCTCGGACAGGACTCCACGCGCGGCAATCCCTTCCCGCAGAACGCCGTGCAGGAGTTCCGCGTCATCACCCAGAACTACAGCGCCCAGTACGAGAAGGCTTCGAGCGCCATCATCACCGCGGTGACGAAGTCGGGCGGCAACGAGCTGCAGGGGCAGGCCTTCCTCTTTTATCAGCCGAAGGGATGGGTGGCGCCGCTGGCGAAGAACTTCCAGTACGAGACGGTGACGTCGAAGGGCTCGTATCACCGCTTCCAGCCCGGCGCCAACGTCGGCGGGGCGATCATCAAGGACAAGCTGCACTACTTACTCTCCTACGAAGGCGACCAGGAAGCATCGACGTCGAACGTGGCCTTGCCGAACGCGAGATTGGAGCGGAACGGGCTGGTAAAAGTCCCGGCGAACGTCGCCGGATTGAATGTCAATCCCGATCCGGCGGGCGGCGTGCCCGGCGCCACGGTCGTCACCGCGTGCTCGTCGACGCCTTCATACGAA
>JBKOUP010000400.1:0-4059 GCA_046723495.1 Acidobacteriota bacterium | reverse complement strand
CGACCGGATCGGTCGTCGCGGCACTCGGCGCCGGCTGCGCCGCGAGAGGCAGCGCCGACATCGCCAGCGTTAGGAAAAGCATCCGTTTCATCAAGTTCCTCCAGACGGGAATCAGACGACGCGGTGCGCAACAGGGTTACGGGAGGGGAGCATTCCGGCGCGGGATGTGGAAAAATCTGTGGAAAAGCTGCGGAAAGCGACTCTACAAAGCGTAGATAACGAGGCCGATTGCCGGCCTGCCTACCCGAGCTTGACGTGGCGTTGGCAAAGTTGTGCGCCCTTGCGCAACACTCTATGGACGCGTTTTCCTTGTCAAGAGGCCAATCTACTGTTCGTGGAGAACTGCGGAAAAGTCACGAACACCGTGTTCGGGGGTGGCGGGTGCGACGGAAAAAGCTGTTGAAGCGGAAGCGGAAAAGCTTCGGGTTTTTTTCGTGCCGCTTTTTGCGCCTTACAAACGCGTCCTCCGTCTTCTCATGAGTGTTTCGCAACTTGACGTCGCGATCGATCGGCCGTTGCCGCAGTCGCCCGATGCGGAGCGCGCGGTCCTCGGCTCGATCCTGATCAACAACAACGCCTTCTACCGCGTCCTCGGCACGATCGATACGGAAGATTTTTTCAAGGACGCGCACCGCTCCATCTTCGCCACCATGCGCTCGCTCGCGGAGCAGAGCCGCGAGATCGACCTCCTCACGTTGAAGGAAGAGCTGGCCCGCCACGCCCAGCTCGAGCAGGTCGGCGGCGCGGCCTACATCTCCTCGCTCGTCGACGCCATCCCCGACGTCGCTAACGTCGAGCGCTACGCGCGCATCGTGAAAGAGAAGTCGACGCTGCGCCGGCTGATCGTGATGGGGAACTCCGTCATGAGAGCGGCGCTCGACGCTCCCGGCGAGCCCGCCGACGTCCTGAACATCGCCGAGAAGTCGCTCTACGACATCGCCGAGGGGAACATCGACAAAGGCTTCGTCGGCCTCGATCGCATCACCCGCTCGAACATGAGCGCGATCGAGCAGCTGCAGCACGCGGGGAAACTGATCACCGGGATCCCGACCGGGTACGACCGCTTCAACGAGTTCACCTCGGGGTTCCAGCCGTCGGATCTGATCATCATCGCGGCGCGCCCCTCGATGGGAAAGACGTCGTTCATGATGAACATCGCCGAGTCCATCGCCATCGCCGCCAAGGACGGCCAGCCCCGCCCGCCCGCCCACCGGCTCTACAACGTCGGCGTCTTCTCGCTGGAAATGTCGAAGGAGCAGATCGGGCTGCGCATCCTCTCCTCCGAGTCCGGCGTGTCGAATCATCTGATCCGCGGCGGGATGCTGAGCGATCGCAACTGGCGTGATCTGGCCGACGCTTCTTCGCGGCTGGCGAAGGCGAAGATCTTCGTCGACGACACGCCGGGCATCGACGTCATGGAGCTGCGGGCCAAGGCCAGGCGGCTGAAGATGGAGGCTGGGCTCGACATCGTCATGGTCGACTACCTCCAGCTCATGTCGGTGAAGGGGAAGATCGAATCGCGCAACCAGGAGATCTCGCAGATCTCGCGCGGCCTCAAGGCCGTGGCCAAGGAACTGCAGCTGCCGCTCATTTCGCTGTCGCAGCTCTCGCGCCGTCCGGAGCAGCGCACCGGCGACCACCGCCCGCAGCTCTCCGACCTCCGCGAGTCGGGATCGATCGAGCAGGACGCCGACGTGGTCTGCTTCATCTACCGCGACGAGGTCTACAACAAGGAAACCGAGGAGAAGGGGATCGCCGAGATCATCATCGGCAAGCAGCGCAACGGTCCCATCGGCGACTTCAAGCTCGTCTTCCGCAACGACATCACCAAGTTTTTCAATTACGAGCCGGGGCCCGACTACTCGCCGAACTAAAATCGGCGGCGAAGGAGGGATGATCCATGACCCGCTCTCGTCTCGGATTCCTCGCACTCGTTTTTCTCCTCGTCCCGCTCGCTGCGTTCGCCGCCGACCCCGACGTCATCGAAGCGTGCGTCAACCCCGGCAACGGCAACCTTCGCCTCGTCGACGCCAACACCGACTGCCGCGCCAACGAAACGCGCATTCAGTGGAACGTGGCCGGGCCGGCAGGACCCGCTGGACCGGCCGGACCTGCCGGGCCGCAAGGGCCGGCAGGCAGCTCCGCGGGCGGACCGCCGTACGTCTGGGTCTGCACGCCCGCGCAGTACAACTCGTTCCAGAGCGCGATTCCGATGAACGTCCTGGCGATCTTCAACGGAAGCGCGTCGACGGCGAACGTCGCCGTCCACTTCCTCAACAAAGACGGCGTGAATCTCGCCGGTGTCACCGTGCCGTTCTCATCGCCGCCGTCGACGTATCCGGGCCAGAGCGGCAACGCCACCGTGACGTTGGACTCGCTGCACACGCAAGTGACGAGCTGGGTCGCGGCGGGCGGCGGCCCCGCCGACGGCGGCGACTATCTGGCCACGATTCACGTCGTGTCGGATCAGCCGGTCACCGTCGGCGTCAATCTGCAGGGGAGCGGGCAGCACGTCGTGCCGTGCAGCCTGCTTCCGAAGTAGCCGACGACGACGGCTTCGCCGGGCCTCGACGTTGAGGTGGGCGGCTGCCGGCGTGGCCGCCCACCGGCGTATCGTACGAGAATAGAGATTCGGAGGCCCCATGAAACGCATCCTCATCCTCTTCGCCACCGTCGCCGTCGCGGCCAGCGCGCGCGCGGCCGTCCTGCAGATCACCGTCAACGACATGATCCATCCGATCAGCGACGAGTTCATCGGGCGGGCCTTGGCGGAGGCGCAGCGGACGCACGCGGAGGCGCTGCTGATCGAGCTGCAGACGCCGGGGGGCCTCATCGAGTCGACGCGCTCGATCGTCGAGAAGATCATGACCTCGCGCGTGCCGGTGATCGTCTACGTCGCGCCGGCGGGGAGCCGCGCGGCGTCGGCGGGATTCTTCATCGTCGAGGCCGCGGACATCGCGGCCATGGCCCCGGGAACAAACACCGGCGCGGCGCACCCCGTCGTCATGGGCGAAAAGATGGACGAGGTGATGAAGACGAAGATGGAGAACGACGCCGCGGCGCTGATGCGCAGCGTGGCCGCGAAGCGCGGGCGCAACGTGGCCGTGGCCGAGAGCGCCGTGCGCGAGTCGAAGTCGTTCACCGAGCAGGAGGCGCTGCAGCAGAAGCTCATCGACGTCATCGCCGCCGACGTCCCTTCGCTGCTGCGGGCCATCGACGGCCGCAGCCTGCGCCGCTACAACGGCACGAGCGCGGTCCTGCACGTGTACGGCAAGCCGATCGAGCACTACGAGATGACGCTGAAGGAGCGCCTCCTCTCCACGCTGATGGACCCGAACATCGCCTTCCTTCTCTTCGCCCTCGGCGGGCTGGCCATCTTCGCGGAGCTCAACCACCACGGCGCCGTGCTGCCAGGCGTCGTCGGCGTGATCTCCATCCTCCTGGCGCTCTTCGCGCTCAACCTCCTGCCGACGCGCTACGCCGCGCTGGCGCTGCTGCTGGCCGCCTTCGCCCTCTTCGCGCTCGAGGCCAAGTTCGCCACGCACGGCGTCCTCGGTATCGGCGGCGTCGTCTGCATGATCTTCGGCGCGCTCTTCCTCGTCGACGGGCCGATCCCGGAGATGCGCGTGAGGTTCCTGACGGCAGCCGCGGTGAGCATCCCCATCGGCCTGATCGCCGTCTTCCTCATGACCCTCGTCGTGCGCGCGCGGCGCAACCGCGTGACGACGGGAACGGAGGGGATGATCGGCGAGATCGGCGTGTTCCGCGCGGACGGCAAAGTCTTCGTGCACGGCGAGATTTGGAACGCGGTGACACGTAAGGAGATCCACGAGGGCGCGCGCGTGCGCGTGGCCGGCGTGGAGGGGCTGCACTTGATCGTCGAGCCGGCGGACGTTAGTTCTTAGTTCTTGGTTCTTAGTTGTTAGTTCAACGGAAACCAAGAACTAAGAACTAAAAACTAAGAACTAATACAATCCGCCCGGAGGTCCTCCGCCATGCCCTCAGGTTTCCTCATCATCGTCATCGTCTTCGGTCTCTACCTGCTCAGCTCCATCAAGA
>JBKOUP010000010.1:0-8857 GCA_046723495.1 Acidobacteriota bacterium | reverse complement strand
GTCTTCGACAAGTACAAACCGAACGCGCCGAAGCTCTCGGCCGAGAACGGGACGTACTTCATCACCATCGCCTCGCTGAAGATGCCGGTGGTGCTGACGGTGGCCGGACAGCCGAACGGCACGGCGCAGCGCTTCGGCGTGCGCGTGCCGGTCAGCGACTCCGCGACCGGGTACTCGACGAGCGTCTATTACGCTCCCTTCGCCTATGACCCGAAGCTCGGCTACACGTACTCGGCAGGGTGGTACGACACGACCACGAACGCGCCGAAGTTCGCGCCCGGCACCGGCTCCGCGGCCCTCGTGGCCAGCGGCGGTCCGAGCAATCACACCGCGGGCTGCACGGGCTGCCACATGGGCGGCGCCACGAAGTCGCTGACGAAGACGGCCGCGGGCGAGACGGCGTTCAAGGGCTACGTGGCCGTCCTCTATTCGACAGAGAGCCCGAACGTGATCGACTACGACAACGACGGCAACTTCGAGATCGCCAACATCGGCTGCGAGTCGTGCCACGGCCCGGGGTCGAATCACATCCTCAACGGCGGCGATCCGACGAAGATCGTCAATCCGAAGAACCTCAAGCCGGCGCAGCAGGCGGAGATCTGCGGTCGCTGCCACGTGACCGGGAAGTCGCTGCCGGCCGGCAGCTACAACTGGCCGCTGAACGACGCGACGGGCACGCAGTGGACGCCGTTCGACGCCAAGAACGGCACGCCGCTCGCCAATTTCTACAAAGACTCCGCGGCGAAGTATCCGGACGGCACGCTGAACAAGGGCTCGCGCCCGTTCAACGACTGGCTGCAGTCGAACCACGCCACGTTTGCGGCGCACACGGTCGGCTGCCCCGACTGCCACGATGCGCACGCCGAGGGTGAAGGACGCCTGATCCGCGAGACCGCGGTGCAGGGAACGCTGACGATCCCGACGTCGGCGGAGAACAACACGCTCTGCATCTCCTGCCACGCGGGCTACGGCCCGTTCGCGAGCTTCACGAAGCAGGACGTGCTCGATCTGACGCAGGGCAAGGCCGACGCCACCGACAAGATCGCCAAGACCACGGCCGCGCACTCGAACCATCCGTATGCACCGCAGCGGATGATGGGCTTGTCGAATTGCACGGGGTGCCACATGTCGTTCGACGGCGGGCACACGTTCAAGGCCATCTCGCCCGAGATGACGCTGAAGTTCCAGGACAAGGGCGGCATGCCGAACTCCTGCGCGAGCGGCTGCCACAACAACAAAGTCGACGTCTTCGGCCTCACGGTCAAGGGGACGGCGACGACGTGGAACAATCCCTTCGACGTGAATCTCTCCAAGGCGCTGAAGGTCTACTTCGGCGACGGCGGAAAGTGGTGGGATACGGCAACGAAGCCGTAATGATCACGGGGCTGCGGGTTGGACGATTCCCCGGCATTCGCCGAATCCGATCCGCAGCCCCGGGCGCGCGCAATATGCGCGCATGATGACCTCGTCGCCGTCCTCGAGGAACGTGCGCTCCTCCCCCGTCGGCAGCGTGGCCCGCTCGGTGCCGCGCCAGGTGAGCTCGAGCAGCGATCCCCGCGATGACTTGGCCTCCCCGGAGATCGTGCCGCAGGCGATGAGGTCGCCCGGGCAGAGGCAGCAGCCGTTCGAGGTGTGGTGGGCGACCATCTGGCCGAAGGTCCAGTACATGTCGCGGAGGTTGCCGCGGCTGAGGCGGACGGGATCGATGTCGCGCTCGCGCATCTGCGCCGAGGAGAGGCGGACTTCGACGACGACGTCGATCGCGCCGGCGCCTTGCTCGTCGAGGTGCTCGAGCGGACTGGGATCGCCGTCGGCACGCGGCGGCGGCGCGACGCGGAAAGGCTCGAGGGCCTCGGCGGTGACGATCCACGGGGAGATCGATGTCGCAAAGCTCTTGGCCAGGAACGGGCCGAGTGGCTGGTACTCCCACGTCTGGATGTCGCGCGCCGACCAGTCGTTGACGATGCAGTAGCCGAAGATGTGCGAGCGCGCCTCGGCGATCGGAATGGGCTGGCCGAGTTCGTTGCCGGCGCCGACGAAGGCACCGATCTCGATCTCGTAGTCGAGACGGCGCGACGGCGCGAACGACGGCGGCGGCCCCTCGGCGACGACCTGGCCGCGCGGCCGGCAGACCGGCGTGCCGCTGACGACGATCGACGACGCGCGGCCGTGATAGCCGACCGGTATCCACTTGTAGTTCGGCAGCAGCGGGTTGTCGGGGCGGAACATCGAGCCGACGTTCGTGGCGTGGTGGATGGAGGCGTAGAAGTCGGTGTAGTCGCCGATGCTGCATGGGAGGAGCATCTCCGCGCCTTTTCGCGGAAGAAGATGCTTGGTGACGCGGTGGCGGTCGGGGGCGCCGTCGACGAGGAGCTCGGTGAGGCGCTCGCGCAGCGCGCGCGAGGCGCTCGGGCCCTTGGCCATGAGGTCGTTCAGCGTCGGGCGCGCGCAGGTCTCCTCGGTGATGAGGCCCTCGTCGAGCAGACCGCCGAGGTCGAGAATGCGGTCGCCGATGGCCACGCCGATGCGGCGGCGCCGGCCGGAGCGGAAGACGCCAAAAGGAAGGTTCTCCAGCGGGAAATCGCCGCGGGGATCGTTGGCGGATTCGATCCAGGATTTCAAAGCCACCCCAGCTCCTTCAAATCGTGCACCGGCTCCTCGAAGGAACAGGAGCCGAAGGAAATTGCGAAGTCGTTGCGCAGACGCGCCAGGTCGTCTGTCAGCACGGCGTGGCCGCGCCACGACGCGGTGTCGTCGTCGAAGACGAAGGCATGCGGATCGTCGTCGTCGAGGATGGCCTCGGCGCGCGACAGGAGCGCCGCGGCCATGAAGACGTTGACGAAGCCGTGCATCGTGCCGCGCGGCGCGTTCGGCGCGTATGTCAGGGGTTTTACGCAGCGGAGCGGATGGTGCAGGCCGGCGGTCGCTTTGAATGCGACGCCGCGGGCGGCGCAGCGGCGGAGGAAGTTGGCGATGTCGCTCGACGACGGGAAGGCGTCGGGGGTCAGGCCGCCGGTGCGGATCTTGGCGCGCAGGTGGTGGTAGGCGAGGTGCTCGATGAGATCGAGGTCGGTGATCTCGAGGAAGGGCGGCGGGACGCCGCCCGGACGGCCGCCGGGACGGCGGCGCGACTCCTCGCCGATGCGGTGGACATCCTCCCCGGTCTCGGCCTTGATCTCGTCGACGCCGATGACGCTCGCCGGCACGTTCGCCGGCACCTCGGCCGCGCGCGCGGCGGGGACGACGAAGCGGCCGAGCATCCAGGCGTGCTCGCCCTCGCGGTAGCGCGCGTAATTCGCGAGCGCCTCCTCGATCGACAACGACGCCGGCGGAAAGAGGCCGGCGTAGTCGATCAGTCGGCCGAGAAGTGCCTGGAGAGACCTTGCCAGCATTTCCAATAGTCCCGCTGCAACTGTGCGCTTTCGAGAGCGAGCTTCGTCGGACGGAGAATGAAACGCGTCTCGAACATGAATGCAAGCGTGTCGCCGAGGTAGCGCGGCTCGAGCTTGGCCTCGGAAGCTTGCGCGAATGTGGCGGCGTCGGGGCCATGACCGGACATGCAGTTGTGCAGGCTCGCGCCGCCGGGGACGAAGCCCTCGGCCTTGGCATCGTAGACGCCGAAGATCAGGCCCATGTACTCGCTCATGAGGTTGCGGTGGAAGTAGGGCGGACGGAAGGTGTGCTCGGCGACCATCCAGCGCGGCGGGAAGATGACGAAGTCGGCGTTCGCGGTGCCGGCAATCTCGGACGGCGACGTGAGCACGGTGAAGATCGACGGATCGGGATGATCGAAGGAGACGCTGTTGACGGCGTTGAAGCGGCGCAGGTCGTACTTGTACGGCGCGTAGTTGCCGTGCCAGGCGACGACGTCGAGCGGCGAGTGATCGATGCGGGCACGCCAGACGCGGCCGGCAAATTTGGCGACGATCTCGAAGTCGCCGTCGACGTCCTCGTACGCTGCGACCGGCGTCAGAAAGTCGCGCGAGTTGGCGAGGCCGTTCGCGCCGATGAGGCCAAGGTCGGGTAAGCGGAAGAGGGCGCCGTAGTTTTCGCAGACGTAGCCGCGCGCCGCACCGTCGGGAAGAGCGACGCGGAATTTGACGCCGCGCGGGATGACGGCGATCTCGCCGGGCTCGACGTCGATGTGGCCAAGCTCCGTGGCGATGGAGAGCCTCCCCTGCTGCGGGACGATGAGGAGCTCGCCGTCGGCGTCGTAGAAGAAGCGGCCGTCCATGTCGCGCGTGGCGACGTAGACGTGGGCGGCCATGCCGCTGTGCATCGAGGCGTCGCCGTTGCCGCAGACGGTGATCAGGCCGTCGACAAAGTCGATGGGCTCGGAGGGAATCGGGAACGGATCCCATCGCAGTTGATTCGGCAGCGTTTCGGGGAAGTCGCAGCGCAAGCGCGCGTCGGCGTACGGCGCGAACGGCTCGTGACAGACCGATGGACGAATCCGATAAAGCCAACTGCGACGATTTGAAAAGCGCGCCGCGGTGAACGGCGTGCCGCTCAGCTGCTCGGCATAGAGTCCGCGCGCGACTTTCTGCGGCGAGTTCTGCCCGACCGGCAGAGTGCCAGCAATCGCCTCGGTCGCGAAGTCATTGCCGAATCCGGACTGGTACATAGTTCTTAGTTGTTAGTTCTTAGTTCTTAGGTGCGCCGATTGGAAAACTAAGAACTAAGAACCTAAGAACTCTCACAGATTCCCCCGCCTCGCCTGCTCCTGCTCGATCGACTCGAAGAGCGCCTTGAAATTCCCCTTGCCGAAGCCGCGCGAGCCTTTGCGCTGGATGATCTCGAAGAAGAGCGTGGGGCGGTCCTCGAGCGGCTTGGTGAAGAGCTGCAGGAGGTAGCCCTCCTCGTCCTTGTCGACGAGGACGTTCAGGGCGCGGATCTCGTCCATCGGCTCCTCGATCTCGCCGACGCGCTTCGGCAGCTCGTCGTAGTAGCTGTCGGGGATGGAGAGGAACTCGACGCCGTTCGCTTTCAGGCGCGAGACGGTCTCGATGATGTTGCCGCAGAGCAGGGCCACGTGCTGTACGCCGGGGCCGCCGTACCAGTCGAGGTATTCGTCGATCTGGCTTTTCTTGCGGCCGGGCGCGGGCTCGTTGATCGGGAACTTGACGACGCGGTTGTCGTCGGACATGACGATCGACATCAGCGCGGAGTACTCGGTGGAGATGTCTTTGTCGTCGAAGGTGATGTAGCGCGAGAAGCCCATCACGCGCGAGTAGAACTCGGCCCACTCGTTCATCTTTCCGAGCTCGACGTTGCCGACAATGTGGTCGACGACGAGGAGTCCCGCGCTCTCCCCCTCCACCTCGGCAGGCTGATAGCCGGGGAGAAACGGGCCGCGATAGTCGCCGATGGAGATGAAGGAGTGGATGGTGTCGCCGTACGTGTGAATGGCGGCGCGGCGGATGCCGCCGAAGTCGTCGCGGACGTCGTGCGGCTCGACCGCGGGCCGGGCGCCGCGGCGGACCGCCTCATGGAAGGCGAAGTCGGCGTCGTCGACGAGAAGGGCGACGTCGATGACGCCGTCGCCGTGCCTGCGGATGTGCTCGGCGGCAGGATGCTGATCGCTTAGCGGCGAGGTGACGACGAAGCGGATTTTTCCCTGCGAGAGGACGTAGGAGGCGGTGTCGCGGTTGCCGGTCTCGAGGCCCGAATAGGCGAGCTGGGAGAAGCCGAAGGCCTTGCGGTAGAAGAACGCCGACTGCTTGGCGTTGCCGGCCAGGAGCTCGACGTGATGGACGCGGCGCAGCTTCAGCGGGTTCTCGCCGCTGCGGGCCGGGCGGGTGACTTCGGTTTCGATTGCGGTCATCGGGCGCAAGGGTATCATCCGCGCGCCATGCGCAAGATGACGATGCTGCTCCTCACTCTCCTGCTCGCCGCGTGCCCGAAAAAGCATGAGACAACCGCCCCTGCGCCGACAGTTCCCGCGGCGACGACCTCATCCGCGGCGGGGACGATCGCCCACTCCGGCGACGACCTGATCGCGCTCGCGAACGGTGCGCTGGTGATCGAAGGGGCGAAGCCGGCCGACCGCAACGGCGAGGCCTGGCACATGCTGGACGAGGATCCGCTGACGGGCTGGTGCAGCGACACCGGGACGTTCAATCAGCCGACGACGATCGAGCTCGCCAGCCGCAGCACGATCAAGAGCGTGTCGCTCGACACGGCGCACGACGAGTGGGACGGGCGCGTGCCGAAGCAGGTGCTGCTCGAAGTCTCGGACACGAGCGCGAAGGACGGCTTCAAGCCGATCGCGGACGTGACGACGTCGGGGAAGCAGGTGGACGGCGAGTCGTTCGCGATCGCGAATGCCATCCCCGGACGCTGGCTGCGCGTGACGGTGAAGGCGCTGAACAGCGGCAACATCGGCCAGATCATGGAGCTGCGCGCATTCGGCGACCGCGGCGAGGCCGCGCCCTCCCCGAACGTGACCGGGACGTACAAGAGCATCGACGCCGGCGAGATCCACCTGAAGCAGGACGGGACGACGGTGACGGGCTGCTACGACCACGGGATCGCGCCGCTCGTCGGCGGGATGGAGGGGCGGCTGCTGAAGTTCGAGTGGAACGCGGAGAACGACGACCGCGGGCCGGCGATCATGATTTTCGGCAGCGACCACGTCTTCGGCGGTCATTGGAAGGTGACGGGGGTCTCGGCCGAGCATCCGATGCTCGACGCGTTCGAGGGGACGAAGGTGAGCGCGGATCCGGGCAAGTGCCCGCAGTGGAAACCGCCGCAGGAGGCGATGGGCGCGGAGCTGAAGCAGAAGGGACGCGTGCGCCTGTACGGGATCAATTTCGACTCCGACTCCGACGTGATCCGCGCGGAGTCGAAGCCGGCGCTCGATCAGGTCGTGGCGATGCTGAAAGGCTCTCCCGATTTGAAGATCACGATCGAGGGACATACGGACAACACGTCGACGCCGGAGCACAACCAGCAGCTCTCGGAGCGGCGCGCAAACGCGGTGAAGCAGGTTCTGGTCACCGCGGGGATCGACGCGGGGCGGCTGCGCACGGCCGGGTTCGGGGCGACGAAGCCGGTGGCGTCGAATGACAACGCGCTTGGACGTGCAGAGAACAGACGCGTGGAGCTGGCGAAATAGAGGGCGCAGGGCGCAGGGGGCGGGGCGCAGATGGTGTTCTTGCTGATGCACGCACCTCGGCAAGACAACCACCTGCGCCCTGCCCCCTGCGCTCTGCGCCCTACAACTTCAGCACCAGCTTCGTCATGTCGTGCTGATTCCCGTCCGGGTCCGTCCCGTAGCTCTTCACCACGTACGACTCGAAGCCGAGGTCCTGCAGCGTCTTCACGGCGTCGGCTTCGAGGTCGGAGATCAGCATGCAGCTGAGGTGGCGGAGGCCGTTCTCGCGGCCGATGTCGATGAACTGGTTGACGAGCATCGTGCCGAGGCCGACGCCGCGGAAGGCGGGGTCGATCATCCACTTCACGCGGCCGACGAGGCGGAGCGGGCCGCCGTCGCGGCGGTGCAGCGTGGCGTCGGCGACGATGCGGCCGCCGGCCACGGCCAGGAGCGGGAAGACCTTGGCGTAGTCGATGTTGCGGCCCCAGCTCTCGATCAGATCGCGGTGTTCGATCGGGTCCCAGGCGAAGCGGCGGTAATCGATCGGCAGGCGCTGGAAGAAGGCGTAGAGCTCGTCGACGTCGCGCTCGGTGAAGGGGCGGAGGAGGACCTTGCGGCCGTCGCGGAGGACGGTTTCCTGCGGGTAGCGGTGCGGCATGGGGCGGAAGGATATATCACGCTTCGGCGCGGCGCTTGATGGCGCGCAGCCAGCTCCGGCGGATGATGTCGCTGCCCGGATGGATGGCGCGCCAGTAGCCGGCGAAGAGGCGCGCGCCGCGGGCGTCGGCGGCGAAGACGCGCGTCTCCGTGGTCAGGCGCGTGCCGCGGGCCTCCGGCGTGATGAGGAAGTTCATCGTGGCGTCGACGCCGCGGGCGATGCGCGTGGCCACGACGATCTCGCGCGCGTCGTCGGCAAGATAGCGGAAGCTCGTCTGCGTGGCCACGTCGAGGAGCGGCTTCGTCTTTCCGGCGTTCACGATGCTCTCGGGCGTCTTGCGGAAGCCGCGGCGGATCGACGTCAGCGCATGGAAGAGCGCGATCTCGTCGGCACGCACGGCGTGGATGGCGTCGTACACGCGCTGCGGATCGGCGTCGACGTGGATCTCGTGGACCTCGCGGAACTGCCAGCGCGGCATGGCCTCATCGAGACGCGTGACCTTCGCGGCGACGTGCTCCTCCGTCACCGGCCAGAAGAGCGCGGCCGCGGCCACGGCGAAGCCGCCGCCGATCAGCGCCAGGCCGGCGCGGCGGGTCCGGCGCGGGACGAGCGTGACAACGCCGGCGAGCGTGGCGACTCCGCCGGCGTACAGCGCGATCGAGTCGAGCACGAGGCCATTATGCGACCGGCGCGGGCCGGCGCAGTCCGAGGGCGGTGATCTTCTGATGCAGGTGCGTGCGCTGCATGTCGAGGAGCTCGGCGGCGCGGCTGACGTTCCAGTTCGTCCGCTGCAACACCATCTCGATGTACTCCTTCTCGCACTGGGCCTTGAATGCAGCGAGGGGCAGCACGCGCGCGCTCTCGGTCAGCCGCAGCACGCCGATCTCCTCGCTCGGCTCCTCGGCGGTCAGCGCGGTGGGGAGCTGCTCGACCGTCACCGGGTCCGTGGCGAAGACCGACATCTGCTCGGCCACGTTGCGCAGCTCGCGCACGTTGCCGGGCCAGCGGTAGGCGCGGAGGCGCGCGAAGACGTCGGCGTCGACGGTCAGCGGCATCCGGCCGTTGCGGCGGCAGAACTGTTCGAGGAACGCAGTGAAGAGCAG
>JBKOUP010000310.1:0-8435 GCA_046723495.1 Acidobacteriota bacterium | reverse complement strand
TCTCTATGCCGACTGAAATTCGGGGTAGGGAAAACCTCTTCCCAGACACTCCTTAGGCAGGGCGCCCTCCGTTGGCTCGAGCTCTCTTGGGCTCGGAAGGAGGGTTTACATGCGTTCCCGTGGTTTACGTACGTTAATTGCGTTTTTCTGCGCTGGCTTTATTGCTATCGCTGCATCAGCAGCGCCCGAAGGACGAAGCGAGTCAGGTGCGTGGCTCAGCAAACAAATCAATCAAATTGTCTTATACCTGAAGAAGGTCTTCGCGCCTTCGCCATTCGACGACAACAACGCTACACCCCCGCACCCGTAACCCTAGCCGCTCCCCCGCGTACAATACGCCGCGATTTCGAGAGCGAGGTTGCGGCGTATGTCCGTCGTTCTGGCGGTTCGCGATGTAGTCAAGACCTTCGGCGCGGTGCGGGCGGTGGACGGCGTCTCCTTCTCCGTTCGCCGGGGGACCATCACCGGCCTCCTCGGCCGCAATGGCGCGGGGAAGACCACCACCATCCGCATGATCACCGGCATCTTTCTGCCGGACTCCGGCTCCATCGAGTGGGTGGGTGGGGTGGGGCCCGGCGATGCGCGCGACCGCATCGGGTACTTGCCGGAGGAGCGCGGGCTCTACAAGCAGATGAAAGTCGTCGAACAGCTGCAGTTCCTTGCGGAGATCAAGGGGCGGCGGGGGGCGGGGGTGGTGGCGAGCATCAACACCTGGCTCGAGCGCTTCGAGCTCGGCGAGAAGAGAGACGCCAAGGTCGAGGAGCTCTCCAAGGGCAACCAGCAGAAAGTGCAGCTCATCGGCACGCTCCTGCACGATCCGGAGCTCATCATCCTCGATGAGCCGCAGTCGGGGTTGGATCCGGTCAACATGGTCCTCGTGCGGAATCTCCTCAGAGAGTTGAAGGACGAGGGGCGCACCATCCTTCTCTCCACGCACATGATGGGAGAGGCCGAGCGGATGGCGGACGACATCGTCCTCGTGCACCAGGGCAAAGTCGTGCTCGATGGCTCGCTGGAGAGCGTGAGGGAATCCTTCGGCAAGAACACGCTGCACATCGACTACGAAGGCGACGGCGACTTCCTCGCGGCGCTCCCCGAGGTGCGGAAAGCGAACATCGTCAACAACGCGGCGGAGCTCAGCCTCGCCGATGGCGCCGATCCGCAGAAGATCCTGCAGGCCTCCGTCGGGCGGCTGCGCATCAGGAAATTCGAAGTCGCCGCGCCGTCGCTCGAGGAGATCTTCATCGAGAAAGTCGGCAACGAGACCCTGGAGGTCGTGCGATGAGGAAAATGTTCGCCGTGCTCAAGCGCGAGTACCTCGCCGCCGTGCGCAAGAAGATGTTCATCGTCATGACCATCCTCTTCCCTCTACTCATGTCGGCAGCGATGCTCCTGCCCGGCCTCATCGTCGCCCGCGGCCTCGGCGAGAAGCGCGTCGCCGTCCTCGACGGCACCGGCAAGCTGCGGAGCGCCTTCACGCGCACCATCGCGCCGGAGAGGCCAGACCCCAAGCAGGCCTTGCGCGGTCGCAACCGCAACGAACTTCCGCAAACGATTCGCGCGGATTACGTCGAAGGAAATGTCGATTCGAGGACGTACCTCGACCGCCTCAACGCCGACCGCAACTCCACCAACCGTCTCGACGCCGTCTTCGTCATCCCCCAGAACGCCATCGACGGCGCCGACGCCAAGATGACCTACTACAGCCGCTCCTCCACCGACATCATCACCCAGGAGCGCCTCTCCTCCATTGCCAACCGGGCCATTCAGCGTATCCGCCTCAGCGCGCGCGGGCTCGACCCCAACGCCATCGAGGCGTTGACGCGCTCCGTCCCCGTCGACGGCGTCCAGTTCTCGCGCAGCGGCGAACAAAAGAAGGGCGGGGAGCTCAACCTCATCATCGCCATCCTCTTCGCCGCGTTCCTCCTCATCCCGTCGTTCATTTACGGGCTGGAGATCATGCGCGGCATCATCCAGGAGAAGAACGACCGCGTCGTCGAGATCCTCGTCTCCTCCATGTCGCCGCGGCAGCTCCTCACCGGCAAGATCTGCGGCGTGGCCCTCGTCGGCCTCACCCAGGTCACCGCCTGGATGCTCATGCTCGCCGCCGTCGGCACGTGGGGCGCCGCCGTCGTCAGCATGGCCGGCGTCAACATCAGCCAGTTCTTGCGGCCGATGGTTTTCGTCTACTTCTTCCTTTTCTTCGTCCTGGCCTACATGACCTACGTTTGCATCTACGCAATTGCCGGCGCCGTCTGCAATTCGGAAAAGGAGGCGCAGCAGCTCATCGCCCCGATCTCGCTGCTGATGATGCTGCCGTGGTTCCTGATGTTCGCCATCGTCACGAATCCCGACTCTGGCCTGGCCGTCGGCTTCTCCCTCTCGCCCGTCTTTGCGCCGCTGACCATGTTCGTGCGCGCGCTCGTCTCCGAGCCGCCCATCGCCCAAATCCTCATCGCCGTGGCCGTCTCCATCGCCACCATCTGCGTCTTTTTCTGGGTCACGGCGAAGATCTTCCGCGTCGGCATCCTCTCGTACGGCAAGCGGCCCACGATCAGTGAACTGTGGCGATGGCTGAAGGTCGCCTAGCCGCGCTATGATCGCCCCCGCTCAAGGGGGAGCGCGGCAATGGAGATCAAGACTCTCAACGACATCTTCACGGTCACGTGCGGCATCGACCGCGCGGCCGTGCTGAAGTCGAAGAAAAACGGGCAGTGGGTCGACGTCGGCGTGGCCGAGTTCCACGACACCGTGCGCAACGTCGCCACCGCCCTGCGCCACCTCGGACTCAAGCCTGGCGACCGCGTGGCCATCCTCTCCGAGAACCGCCCCGAGTGGGCCATGGGCGACTTCGCCATCCTGGCCGACGGCGCCGTCACCGTCCCCGTCTACCCGACGCTCCTCGGCTGGCAGATCGAATACATCATCAACGACTCCGGCTCCGTGGCCGTCCTCTGCTCCACGCCCGAGCAGCTGCAGAAAATCGAAGAGATCCGCGCGCACTGCCCGTCGATCCACAACATCATCGTGTGCGATCCTCCGGCGGCGCTGCCCGAGGGCGTGATCACGTGGGAGCAGCTCGTCATCAAGGGGCGGGCCGCGGACGACGCCGAGAACCGCCGCCGCTTCGACGAGCTCCGCAACGCCAGCCGCCCCGGCGACCTGGCCACGCTCGTCTACACCTCCGGCACCACCGGCAATCCGAAGGGCGCCATGCTCTCGCACGGCAACATCGCCAGCAACGTCGCCGCGGGGCTGAAAGTCCTGCCCATTCAGCCCGGCCTCACGGGGCTTTCCATCCTCCCGCTCTCGCACATTCTGGAGCGCATGGCCGACTACTGCTTCCTCACCTACGGCTGCACCATCGCCTACGCCGAGAACGTCAACAAAGTCGGCGAGAACCTGCAGGAAGTGAAGCCCCACTTCTTCGCCGCCGTGCCGCGCCTCTTCGAGAAGATGCGCGCGCGGATCATGGACCAGGTCGCGACCTATCCCGCCGCGCGCCAGAAAATCTTCCACTGGGCCTTGAAGATCGCCGAGGAGCGGTTGCCGTATCGGGTGAGCGGGAAATCGATGCCGGTCGGATTGAAGGTGAAGTCGGCCGTCGCCGACAAGCTCGTCTTCCGGAAAATCCTCGCCCGCCTCGGTGGCAACGTGCAGTTCGTCTTCTCCGGCGGCGCGCCGCTGTCGCCGGAGCTGGCCGCGTTTTTCATCGGCGCGGGCCTCGAGATCTACGAAGGCTATGGCCTCACCGAGACTTCGCCGGTGATCAGCGTGAACACGCCGGCGCGGCGGAAAATCGGCACCGTCGGCCCGATCATCCCCGGCGTCGAGGTCAAGATCGCCGACGACGGCGAGATCCTCTCGCGCGGCCCGCACATCATGAAGGGCTACTGGAACAACCCCGAGGCGACGGCGCAGGCCATCGACAAGGACGGCTGGTTCCACACCGGCGACATCGGCGAGATCGACGCCGACGGCTACCTCAAGATCACCGACCGCAAGAAAGACATCATCATCAACGCCTACGGCAAGAACATCGCCCCGCAGCCGCTGGAGGCGCTGCTCAAGAGCTCCCCCTACATCGGCACGCCGGTGCTCATCGGCGACCGCCGCAAATTCCTGACCGCCCTCCTCGTGCCGAACTTCGAGAAGCTCGAGCGCGACGCCGCGGCCATGGGCGTGCGCTTCGACTCGCGCCAGGAGCTCGTGCAGGACGAGCGCGTGCGCGAGATCTTCCAGAAAGAGCTCGACCGCTTCAACGCCAACCTCGACCGGCAGGAGAAGATCCGCCGCTTCGCCCTCCTGCCTCGCGACTTCACCATCGACGACGACGAGATCACGCCCTCGCTGAAGGTGAAGCGCAAGAACATCGACAAGAAGTACAAGGACGTCATCGATCAGCTCTACGCCGGTGACCTCGACGAAGAGCGGGAAGCGAAACAAGCATGACCACCGCAACGCTGGAAGAGGCGCCCGCGCGCGCCGCGAACGCCTTCCGCATCGAGCGCGACGGCGACCTGGCCGTCGTCTGGTTCGACCTCCCGGGCGAGAAAGTGAACAAATTCTCCTCGAGCGTGATGCAGGAGTTCGCCGCCGTCGTCGACGAGCTGGAACGCTCCGCCGACGTCAAGCGCGTCGTCGTCGCCTCCCGCAAGTCCGTCTTCATCGCCGGCGCGGATGTGTCGGAGTTCAGCAAGGCCACCTCGCCCGAGCAGGCCCGCGACTACGTCCGCTTCGGCCAGCAGACCTTGCACCGCTTCTCGAAGCTTCCGGCCGTGAAAGTCGCCGCCATCAACGGCGCCTGCCTCGGCGGCGGCTGCGAGCTGGCGCTGTCGTGCGATTGGCGCGTCATGTCCGACAGCCCGAAGGCGCAGATCGGACTCCCGGAGGTGAAGCTCGGCATCTTCCCGGCCTGGGGCGGCGCGACGAAGCTCCCGCGACTGATCGGACTTCCGGCGGCGCTCGACATCATCCTCAACGGCAAAGCGGTCGAGGGGAAACGCGCCAAGCGCATGGGTCTCGTCGACGAAGTCGCCCCGGCGCCGATTCTCCTCGACGTCGCCAAGAACTTTACGACGAAGGGAAAGCGCCGCGGCGGCACGCGCATGAAGTTCTACATCGAGAGCAATCCCCTCGCCCGCGGCGTCATCTTCGGCAAGGCGCGCAAGGCCGTCATGGAACAGACCCACGGCCACTACCCCGCGCCGCTGGCGGCCCTCGACGTCATCGAGGCCGGCCTCTCCGGCGGCGTCGAGCGCGGACTCGCGGCCGAGGTGGAAAAGGTCGTGCCGCTCGTGCAGGGAGAGGTTGCGCAGAACCTTGTCCGCCTCTTCTTCATGATGGAGGACTCGAAGAAAGAGCGCTTCGATGCCAGGCCGGTCGAGGTCGACGAGGCCGGCGTCCTCGGCGCGGGCGTGATGGGCGGCGGCATCGCCTACATCGTCGCCGACAAGACCGACGCCAACGTCCGCATGCGCGACATCAACTGGAACGCCATCGCCGGCGGCTACAAGGCCGCCTCGAAGATCTGGAAGCGCAAGGTCGACTCCCGGCGCATGACCAAGGGGGAGATGCGCCGGAAGCTGGCCCGCATCACCGCCGCCACCGACTGGAGCGGCTTCCAGCGCGCCGACGTCGTCGTCGAGGCCGTCGTCGAGAACCTCGACGTCAAGCAGCAGGTCCTGGCCGAGTTCGAAGCGGTCGAGAAGCCGGGCGCCGTCTTCGCCACCAACACCTCCACCATCCCCATCACCGACATCGCCGCCAAGGCCAAGCATCCCGAGAACGTCGTCGGCATGCACTTCTTCAACCCCGTCGACCGCATGCCCCTCGTCGAGGTCATCCGCGGCGCGAAGACTTCCGAGCAGGCCCTCGTCACCGTCGCCAACTTTGCGCGCAAGCTCGGCAAGACCGTCGTCTACTGCAACGACGGCCCCGGCTTCGTCGTGAACCGCATCCTCGGACCGTACATGAACGAGTCGGGCTTCATCCTCGAGGAGGGAAACTCCATCGAGAGCGTCGACAAGGCCATGGTCGACTTCGGGATGCCGATGGGGCCGGCCGCGCTGCTCGACGAAGTCGGCATCGACGTGGCCGCGAAAGTGGCCAAGATTTTGGGCGGCGCGTTCGGCGAGCGCATGCAGCCCTCCGGCGTCGTCGAGAAGCTCTACGCCGACGGCCGCCACGGCAAGAAAAACGGCAAAGGACTTTACGTTTACGAGAACGGCAAGCGCAAAGGCCCCGACCCGAGCGTCTACAAAGTCCTCGGCATCCGCTCGCCGAAGCCGGCCGACGCCAACGCCGTCGTCGAGCGCATGCTCCTGGCCATGATCAACGAGGCCGCGCTGATCCTCGACGAGCACCTCGTGGCCTCCGCGCCGGAGCTCGACCTGGCCATGATCATGGGCACCGGCTTCCCGCCGTTCCGCGGCGGGCTGCTGCGCTACGCCGACGCGCTCGGCACGCCGTACATCCTGGCCCGGCTCGACGAGCTGTCGTCGCGGCACGGCCAGCGCTTCCTGGCCACGGCGCCGCTGCGCCGCCTGGCCGAGGGCGACGGAAAGTTCTACGACGCGTACCGGAGAGCGTCATCCTGACGCCGCTGAGCGCGCGGGAACGGACGATCTACTGGAGCGTGGCCGCGGTCTGCGCGATTTCGCGTTTCGCGGCCATGGCCCATTCATTCTGGGATTGGGACGAAGCGCTCTTCCTCCTCGGCATGCGCTCGTACGACGTCACGCAGCACCACCCGCATCCGCCGGGCTTCCCGATCTACATCGCCCTCGGCCGCCTCGTCCGCCTCGTCATCCACAACGACTTCCGCGCCCTGCAGGCGATCAACCTCGTCGCCGCCGTGCTGATTTTTCCCGCCGTCTTCATGCTCGCGCGCGAGCTGCGCCTCCGCTTCTCCGCCGCGATCGTCGCCGGCGTCCTCTGCGCGTTCTTCCCTAACGTCTGGTTCTTCGGCGGCACGGCCTTCAGCGACATCCCCTCGATCGTCCTCGCCGTCTACGCCGCCGCCTTCCTGCTGCGAGGGCGGCACAGCAGCGAGGCCTATCTGATCGGAACACTGTTGCTGGCGCTGGCCGCGGGGATCCGGCCGCAGAATCTGATGATCGGCCTCGCGCCGGGACTCATCGCCACGTGGCACCGCGCCCGCGAGTCGTGGCGCGATGTCGTCTTCGCCACGCTGATCGGCCTGATCGTGATCGGTGTCGCCTTCGGCGGTGCGGTCGCCGCCACCGGGTCGGTCGACGGCTACATGAGCGCGGTGCGCGCGCACGGCGACTACATCAGCCGCGTCGACTCCTTCCGCAGCCCGGAGCGCCCGCCGCTGTGGCGCCTCTTCGACCGTTTCTTCATCAAGCAGTACGACTGCACGCCGCTCGGCATCATCGTCTCGCTCTTCGTGGCCGTCTCGATCGTCGGGGCCGTCCGCGAGCGCAACCGCGGCCTGCTGATCAACTTCCTCACTTTCGGGCCGTTCGCGATCATGGCCTGGCTGATGCTCGACCGCTTCTCCATCAGCCGCTTTTCGATCGGCTACATCCCGATGTTCGCCATCTTCGCCGCCGACGGCATCGCCCGCGTGGCCCGGCAGCGCGCCGCGGTCGAAGGGGCGATCGGCGGCGTCCTCGCGCTCGCGTTCGCCGCCTGGGCCTTCCCGTCGTTCGCGGTCGTGCGCAACAGCGACTCGCCGACGGTGCAGGGCGTCGACGCCGTCAACCACCTCGATCCGCGCCGCGACGATCTCTTCGTCGGCGTGGCCATGCATCCGTTCATCCAGGTGCTCGCGCCGTCCAAGCCATACGTCAAGGTCCTCGACGAGCGCGCCCTGCCGCTCTCGATCGGCAACCGCCGTCCCTGGCTCCTCACCGAGATCGACCTGACCAAGCCGGGCGGCTACGTCTTCCACCGCCCACACGACCAGCTCTGGAGCATTGCCCGGCGGCACTACTTCGACGTGGCCCTCGAGCCGGTGACGTGGCAGGCGCAGTTCGTCTCCGGCTGGTACCAGGCCGAGCGCTCCGACACGGACGAGTGGCGCTGGATGTCCGGCCACTCCGTGACGCGCCTCCCCGCCGCCGCGGGCGACACGGTGCTGCGCCTCGAAGGGAACTTCCCCGAGGAGCTGCTGCCGCAGAAGCCGAACGTGACGATCACGTTGAACGGCGACATCCTCGACCGCTTCGTGCCGTCGCAGGAGCATTGGCAGCGCGACTACCACGCCAACCAGCCGCACGGCGCGCCGGCCACGCTGGAGATCGTCGTCGACAAGACCTACACGCCGCGCGACGACGGCCGCGCGTTGGGGTTCGAGCTTCGTTATTTCGGTTGGGGGCCTGAATGAAACAGATCGCAGCGATTCTTTTGCTCTTGTCCGCGTGTGCGTCGGCGCCACCACCGCCGCCGCCACCGCCGCCCGCCCAGCC
>JBKOUP010000187.1:0-18635 GCA_046723495.1 Acidobacteriota bacterium | reverse complement strand
CCGTCGATCGACGCACCTTCTGCAAGCTCGTCGGCGGCGGCGTGGTCGTGCTGATCACCGCCAAGCCGTCGGACCTTTTCGGCCAGCAGCGCCGCTATCCCGAGGACCTCAACGCCTACCTGCGCATCGACGAGAACGGCCGCGTCACCCTCTTCTCCGGCAAGATCGAGATGGGGCAGGGCGTGCACACGTCGTTGGCGCAGATGGCCGCCGAGGAGCTCGGCGTGCCGCTCGACGCCATCACCATGTGCATGGGCGACACCGACCAATGCCCATGGGACGCCGGCACGTGGGGCTCGCAGTCGACGCGCATGTTCGGCCCGGCCGTGCGCGCCGCGGCGGCCGAGGCGCGCGCGGTGATGGTCAAGCTCGCGTCGGAGAAGCTCGGAAGCCCGCGCGAGCAACTCGTCGTCAAAGACGGCGTCGTCAGCGACGGGAAGAAATCCGTCAGCTATGGCGAGCTGGCCAAGGGAAAGCAGATCGCCCGCCTCGTCGACGAGAAAGCGACGCTGCGCTCCGTCAAGGAATTCAACGTCATCGGCAAGTCGCCCAAGCGCCTCGACGCGCGCGAGAAAGTCACCGGACGCGCGCAGTACGCCGGCGACGTCCGCCGGCCGGGGATGCTCTACGCTCGCCTCCTCCGCCCGCCCGTGCACGGCGCCACGCGCACGTCGCTCGACGTTTCGAAGGCGAAGGCGATGGACGGCGTCACTGTCGTCGAGCATGACGACCTCGTGGCCGTTCTCCATCCCACGCCTGATGGCGCGGCCGAGGCGTTGTCGAAGATCAAGGCGGAGTGGACGAAGCCGTCCGCGAACTTCGACACCGAGTCCGTCGGCGACTACTTCGTCAAGAACGGCGGCGACGGCGAGGTGCGCACGAACCGCGGCGACGTCAAGAGCGCCGCGAGCGCGATCGAGTCGACGTACCGCACCGGCTACCTCGCCCACGCGCCGATGGAGCCGCACACCGCGATCGCGGAGTGGAAGGACGGGCGGATCACGGCGTGGGTCGGAACGCAGAGCCCGTTCGGCACGCGCGCGCGCATCGCCCACGACCTCGGCCTCGACGAGAGCAAGGTCCGCGTGCTCACACCGTTCGTCGGCGGCGGCTTCGGCGGCAAGAGCCCGGCCCCGCAGGCGGTCGAGGCCGCGCGGCTGGCGCAGATCGTCGGCAAGCCGGTCATGGTCGCGTACACGCGCGACGAGGAGTTTTTCTACGACACCTTCGGCCCCGCCTCGGTGATTCGCATCGTCTCGTCGGTCGACGACGGCGGAAAGATCACCAGCTGGGACTACCACGTCTACGGCGCCGGCGAGCGATCGTCCGAGGTGCTGTACGACGTGCCGAACGTGCGCCTGACGTCGTACATCGGGCGCGGCACGAAGGTCCATCCGTTTGCGACCGGCCCGTGGCGCGCGCCGGGGGCGGGGATGAACGTCTTCGCCCGCGAGTCGCAGATCGACATCATGGCCGCGAAGGCGAAGATGGATCCGCTGGAGTTCCGCCTGAAGAACGCGACCGATCCGCGCCTCCGCCGCGTGCTGACGACGGCGGCCGACGCCTTCGGCTGGAAGCCGGGCGCCGGACCGTCCGGGCAGGGCCGCGCGATCGCCGCGAGCGTCGACGCCGGCTCCTACTGCGCGATCGCCGCGGAGGTCGCGGTCGACAAGAAGACGGGCGCGATCCAAGTCAAGCGCGTCGTCGCCGCGCAGGACATGGGCATCGTCATCAACCCCACGGGCGCGAAGATGCAGATGGAAGGCTGCATCACCATGGGCCTCGGCTACGTGCTCAGCGAGGAGCTGCGCTTCAAAGGCGGCGACATCGCCGACCGCAACTTCGACACGTACGAGCTGCCGCGCTTCTCGGCCGTGCCGCGCATCGAGACCTTGCTGATCAAGAACGACGAGCTCGCCCCCCAAGGCGGCGGCGAGCCCGCCATCGTGCCGATGGGCGCGGCCATCGCCAACGCGCTGTTCGACGCCACCGGCACGCGCATGTTCCGGCTGCCGATGACGCGCGAGCGCGTGCTCGCGGCGATGAAGTCATAGGGCGCGCTGCGGCCGGCCAACGCTAACTTTGCGCCGTCAACGAAACGGCGACGCGCCCATGAGCGCCATCGTCATCGGGCGCAGCTCGCCTTTGAAGGGATCGAGGACGAGCTCGAGCGCCTCCAGCGTCGTCGCGCCGAGAAGATTGCGGTCGCCGCGTTCGCCGAAAATAACTGACGCCGCTCCGCCGATGCCGGCGTATTCGAAATAGGCGTCGCCGATGGAGCGCTCGATCACGGTGCCGTCGGCGAGGAAGAACCGTTTGCGCCGGTACGGCTTGCATCCGAGCTTGCGAAGGACCGCGGCATCGACGACAGAGTAGACCGCGCCGGAGTCAACGAGGAACTCGACGACGGCCGACTTCCTCGACTCGCGCGACTTCTTCATCAGCACGTCGACGATCGTGGCTCCCACGATGACACGGTACCACGAAGATCATGACGGAGTGCCGCCGGGCGGCGGTTGCCGATGACGCGCGAGCGGGTGCTCGCGGCGATGAAGGCGTAAAGCTCAAAAACGGGCGCCGAGGGAGATGCGGAACGTGCGCGGGGTCTGGTAGGCGAGGTTGTTCAGCGGCTGGCCGAAGTTCGAGGCCAGCTGGTAATTCGCTCCCATGGCCGTGCAGACCGAGGCCGCGGCGCCGCGCGGGCACTCCACGGGCGTCTGCCTGGCGGGGTCGAACGGCGCGAACGTCGTCGACGTCGCGGCCGTGCTGACGGTCGTGCCGAGCTTCGTCGGATCGGTGACGGCGGCGTTGTTGAACACGTTCAAAACGTCGCCTTGGGCGAACCACTCCACGCGGCCGAGGCGCACGGAGCCGCGCAAGGCCAGATCGGTCGAGCGCACGACGCCGGTGCGCAGCGCGCCGCGGTCGCTGAAGTAGTAGAGGCCGTTCGGAACGGCGTTGTAGCCGGGATTCTTCGGCGCGCCGGCGTAGCGCGTCAGGTTGATCGGGCCGGCGATCGAGTACGGCAGGCCGGAGTCGTAGCTCTGCAGCAGCGTGGCCGAGGCGCTGGCGCGGCCGAGCGGCAGCGTGTAGCCGGCCCAGGCGCGGACGCGGTGGCGCTGGTCGCCGGCGAGGTAGCCGATCGGCGCGGCGCGGTCGTAGGCGAAGAACTCGGGGTAGTAGACCGACGGATCGACGTTCGCGTTCGCGCCGGTCGCGCTCTCCCCCTCGTCGTTGCCTCGCAATTTCGACCAGGTGTAGAAGACGCCAGCGTCGACGCGCTCCGGCGTCCAGCGCGCCTGCAGCTGCACGGCGCGGTACTCGCGGCGAACGTTGTTGCTGTTGCGCATCAGCACGAGGTCGACCGGAATCCCGAGCGGCGTCGTGGCCCGCTGCGTCGAATCCGTCACGCTCGCGGCGTAGAAGTCGTGCCAGTCGCGGTGCACGAGGTCGGCGCGCGCATAGCCGCTGCGCCCGAGCTGCTCGCCGTAGCCGAGCGTCACCTCGCGCACGAACGGCGAGCGCAGCGTGCCGTCGAAATACGTCGCGAAGCCGGGCACGGTGCGGCTGCCGTTCGCGCGCAGGTTGCCCGGCGCGAGGTTCGCTGTGCCGCCCTGTTTGCTGTTGAAGTAGTTGAAGACCTGCTGAATGGCCTCGGCGAGCGGCACGGTCAGCGCGTTCGCGTTGATCGGCGGGCCGAGGTAGGCGAAGTCGATCGCGGCGGCGTTGCCGGCGGCCTGGTTCGACGAGGCGATGGCGTCGGCGATGCGCGAGGCGTACTCCCCGACCGAGGCGCTCAGACGGTGGCGGCCATCGCCGTGGAGGTCGAACTGCGCGCCGAGGCGCGGGGAGAGACGGGAATCGTTCGCGCTGACGACGCCGTCCGCGTCGACGGCGTGGTTGCGGTCCCAGCGCGCGCCGAGCGACAGCTGCCAGCGCGTGCCGAGCGACCAGACGTCGTTGGCGAACGCCGAGTCGGTGCGCAGATCGTCCTGCGCTGCGGCGACGAAGATCGGATTCCAGCGGATGAACGAGCCGCCGCCGGTGTTCGTCGTCGGCGTGATCACGGGATAGATCGCGCCGTTGCTGGCCTGCACGCGCGTGACGAAGAGCGAGAAGTCGCTCCCCGACTGGTGATTGTTCGCGTAGCGGCGCTCGGTGAAGCGGTCGACGCCGCCGACGACCTCGTGCGCGCCGCCGAGAAACGCGCGCGTCTCCAGCAGCACGTCGTCGTTGTTGCGGCGCTCCACGTCGCAGATGCCGCAGAGCGTCGGCGAGTTGAAGCGGGTGTTGTTGTTGGAACGGTCGAGGAGCAGCGTGCCGTTGACGATGTCGGTGGCGAAGGCGCCGCTGCGGTCGGCGAATTTCCGCGCCGAGTAATGCCCCTCGGCCAGCCACGACGGCCCGACGACGCCGTTGTAGTGCAGGGCCACGAGCGACTCCGGATCGTTGCGCGTCGTCAGGCTGGCCAGGTCGTAGATGTTGTTGTTGAAGCGGACGTTCGTGCCCTTCGTGGAGATGCCGAAGGCCGAGGCCGCGATGCTCTGCCGCGCTCCGGCCTGCGCGGTGAGCTTTCCTTCCCACCGCTTCTGATCGTTCCCCTCGGCGTAGCTGATGGCGTCGGTGCCCGGCACCGCCACCGTCTGCCGCGCCGTGTCATTCGCCGCCCAGCGGCCGGCGGTGAAGAACCACAGCCGGTCGCGCACGACGAAGCCCCCGAACGTCGCCTCCCAGACGTTGTTCAGCGTCGACTCCCGCCCCTCCCCCGCCGGCGTCTGCGCCGACCAGCGCGGGCTGCTCAGCGAGTCGCGCAGCGACGCCGCCGGCTCGTTGCCGCCCGACTTCGTGATCGTGCTGACCACGCCGCCGCTGAAGCGCCCGTACTCCGCGGAGATCGCCCCGGTCAGCACCGTCGTCTCCTGGATTGCGTCCTCGACGTACATCGGCCGCATCTGCCCGCGCGTGTTCTCCGTGACGACGACGCCGTTCACGAGCACGAGGTTGTCGTAGCCGGGACCGCCGGAGATGTAGAGCTGTCCGTTGGAGAGCGTGTTGCCGTTCACGCCCGGCGCGAACTGCGCGGTGGCGAGCTGGTTGCGCTGGATGGGGAGGCGCTCGATCTGCCGGAGCGTGAGGCTCGTCGAGATCTGCGGGCGCTCCAGCGCCGGCGGCGGCACGCCGCTGATGACGATGTCCTCGACGTACGGCGCGTACAGGACGACGTCGGCGCGCGCAGCCTGCGAGAGCCGCAGCTCGGCGCGGCGGATCGCGCTCCTGAAGCCATCGCGGTCGAAACGAAGCTCGTACTGGCCCGGCGGCAGCGACGCGAAGTCGTACGCGCCGGAGTCGCCCGTGACCGCCACGCGCGTCCCCTGCAGCGCGGGCGAGGAGATCGTCACGGTCACGCCCGCGAGCGGCCGGCCGGCCGTGGTCACAATGCCGGTCAGCGATGCGGACGTCTGCGCGTACGCCGCGGAGGCGAGCGCGAACGAGAGCGCGGCGGCAGCGAGGCTCTGCAGACGATGGGTCATGACCAAGCCTCTCAAAGCGACTGCTGCTTGAAAAACGCCGCGATCCGCTCCGAGGCCCACGGCGGATAGACGTGCCCGCCGGGATGGACGATGTTCGCCACCGGCGCGCCCTTCGCCGACGCATAGCGCTTGCATCCCGGCCCGCACGGCTGCGGCGCGGCGCTGCATCCGTTGAAGGCGCGCTCCGTCGCCATCGTCTCCTGCCGCCGGGCGAAGACCGCGACGTGGTCGGCGCTGCCGCCGATGTCGATCACCGGCCGCGGCACCGTCAGATGCACGGCCGGATCGAGGATGCCGGCGCAGACGCCGATCGCGGCGAGCTCCTTCCCGCGCTCGCTCCACAAAAGCAAACTGAAAATCGCGCCGTTCGAAAAGCCGCTCACATAGACGCGGCGGTCGTCGACCGCGAATCGTTGGTGCAGCGTGGAGAGCACGGCGTCGAAGAACTTCAGGTCGCGGTCGCCGACTTGTCCGGCCTGCTGCTGCCATCCCGGGCGCAGCCCCTGCGGGTCGACGTGCGACGGCGTCGGCAGCCCTTGCATGTAGACGACGACGGCCTCCGGCCAGAGCTGCTGAAATCCCATCATCCGGGCCGATTGCATCGAGCCGCCGTGGCCGTGGAAGCCAAAGACGACCGGCGCCTTGGCGCTGCGGGCCGAGGGCGGGAAGACGAGGGCCTGGCGCGCCACGCCGTCGATCGTCCAACTGAGCGTGAGCGGCTCGGCGGCGGACGCGGCGACGGCGGCGAACAACAGGAGGAGCATCAGGCAGCGTTTCATAACGCTAACTTTAACGGAAGGGAGATGCTCCCATGAGCGCCATCGTCATCGGGCGGAGCTCGCCTTTGAACGGATCGAGCACGAGCTCCAGCGCTTCGAGCGTCGTCGCGCCGAGATTCCCCGCCCCGGCGGCCTCATCACGCGAGCGGATTCAGCCAACTTACGCCCGGAAAACGCGCGAAGTCAGAGTCGGCGCTGCAGACGGTGAGGCCGTGCTCGATCGCGATCGCGGCAAGGTGGGCATCGGGGACGAGATTGCCGGTGGCGTTCGCGAGAAGCCGGCCGAGGATGACCGCGTGATCGGCGCCGGGCTCGGGAATCCACACGCGGGGATGTTGCAGCCACTCCGTCACCTGCTGCCATGCAACGCGCATGGGCAGCGGCCGTCGGAAAATCCGAGGATTCGTTGCCAGGCGGAGAAACGCCAGCGTGGACTGCCAGGGGATGCCGACTCTGCCTGGAGAATTCATCTGGCTCTCGAGCCAAGGCCGAGCGCGGACATGCTGAGGGAAGTCGGCGAATTGAGCGTAGAGCAGCAGATTCGCGTCGATCAGAATCACTTGAACGCGTCGCCTTCCACTTCGGCAAGCACCTCCGCCACATTGTCGATGTCTGTGCGGAGCGGCTCGCCTTTGACGGGCTTCAGCGAATAACGGGGAACCTTCTTCTTTTGCTGGCGTTCGATCTCGTCAAGACCGGCTCGAAGGGCATCGTTCACGAGATCCTTGAACGGTCGCGTCTTTTTCAGCCGGTCGAGCCGGACGGCCACGTCTTTCTCGAGCGTGATCGTGGTGCGCATACATCAATGTTAACGCATCATGATGCTCGCACCGCTCCCGTCCGCCGCCGGAGCAGCCGCCACATCACGATGGCCATCGCCGCGAGCACGAGCAGCAGCGGACCGAAGTAGATCACCACCCAGATCACCACGTCGGCCAGTCCCTGCGCGGTCTTGATCAGGGCGCGGCTGGCGTCCTTGGCCACCGCCACCGGCTGCCAGCCCGGCTCGACCACCGGCTTCGTCACCGCGTCGGGCGTGAGCGTCAGCTTGATCGTCGACATCGCGCTCATCTGCGAGAGGTAGCGCATCCGTCCCTTGGCCGTCTCGATTTGTCCGCGCAGCTGCGTGAGCTGCTGGTAGACGTCGAGGATGTCCTGGGCCTTCTTCGTCCGCTCGCGAACGGTGCCCATGAGCTGGCGCATCTCGACCTCGGCGGCCTCGAGGTTGCGCACCTGCGACTCGAGGTCGACGTACTCCTGCGACACGTCGTCGCCGCTGACCGTCTCCGACTCCACGCGCGAGGCGGCCTTGCGGATGGCCGCGAGCGCGGCGTCGAGCTTCGGCGCCGGCACGCGCAGCGTGAGCGTGGCCCGGACGACCTGGCCGTCGCGCCAGACCTTCGAGTCCGCGATGTAGCCGCCGTTCGCGGCGGCGAGCGCGGCCAGCTTCTCGACCGAGGCGGCGGCGTCGCCGACGATGAGGCTCACCTCGGCCGTGCGGATGATCATGCGCGGCAACGCCGGCGCCTGCGGGGCGGGCGGCGGCGGGGGCGGGGGCGCGCCGTCGGCGCGCACGGCATCGGCCACGGACGACGAGGCCGTCTTGGCCACCTCCGCGGGCGACGCCATCTGCCTGTATTCAGCCTTCTTGCACGAGAACGCGGCGAGGAGCAGCAGAGCGAAAACTTTCTGTCTCATGCGCCTTTAGACGTTAGAGTCACGATTATGAGAACCGCCATCACCACCCTCCTCGTCTGCGCGCTGCTTCTGCCCGTGGCGGCGCTGGCTGCGTCCGGCGACGTCCTCCCCTTCCAGGCCTCGGAGAAAACCTTCCCCAACGGCCTCAAGGTCATCGTCGTCCCCACCGGCTTCCCGAACATCGTCGCGCTCTACATCCCGGTGCAGACCGGATCGCGCAACGAGATCGAGCCCGGCAAGTCCGGCTTCGCCCACTTCTTCGAGCACATGATGTCGCGCGGCACGCCGACGTATCCGCCCGAGAAGTACAACGAGGTCGTCACCAAGGCCGGCGCGCGCGAGAACGCCAACACCTCCGACGACCGCACCGTCTACCACATCGTCTTCGCCCGCGAGGACCTGCCGAAGATCATGGAGATCTACGCCGACCGCTTCATGAATCTCGCCTACGCAGAGCCGGCCTTCAAGACGGAGTCGCGCGCAGTCCTCGGCGAGTACAACAAGAACTCCGCCAGCCCCGTGCGCAAGCTCCTCGAGGTCCAGCGCGACCACGCCTTCACCACGCACACGTACAAGCACACCACCATGGGCTTCATCCGCGACATCGAGGACATGCCCAACCAGTACGAGTATTCGAAGGAGTTCTTCAAGCGCTGGTACCGGCCGGAGTACACGACCATCATCGTGGCCGGCGACGTGAAGGCCGACGAGGTCTACGCGCTCGTCGACAAGTACTGGAGCGCCTGGCAGCACGGCACGTACAAGGCGGCCATCCCGCAGGAGCCGCCGGCGAAGGGGCCCGTCTACGCGCACGTCGACTGGCCGTCGCCGACGCTGCCGTGGGTCACCGTGGCCTTCCACGGCCCGGCCTTCTCCGACGTGCAGAAGGACGCGGCGGCGATGTCGACGCTGCTCGATCTCGAGTTCGGCGAGACCTCCGACCTCTACAAGCGCCTCGTCAACGACGAGCAGAAAGTCGATCAGTTCTTCTACTTCGACGACCCGCACGTCGACCCGAGCCTCTACACGGTTTTCGCGCGCGTGAAGAAGCAGGATGACGCCGTCTACGTGCGCGACCAGATCCTCAGGACCTTCGCGCAGGTGCGCGACAAGCTCGAGCCGGCCGACCGCGTCAACGACGCCAAGTCGCAGGCGCGCTACTCGCTCGTGCGCGGCCTCGACAACACCGAGGCCGTGGCGGAGATCCTCGCCGAATTCGTGAAGTTCAACCGCTCGTACGACACGATCAACAATTTCTATCGCGTGCAGGCCTCGCTCACGCCTCAGGACCTGCAGGCCACGGCGAGGAAGTACTTCACGAACGAGAACCTCGTCGTCACCACGCTTTGGAAAGGAGCGGGACTGACCGACACGGCGTTCGCCTTGCCCGGGCCCGCCGCGCCGCAGGCCGCGGCGACGACGCCGCTGCACATCGTCAAGCAGAAATCGGTGCTGCCCCAGCTCGAGGTTAAGCTGCTCTTCAACGCCGGTTCCGCCAACGATCCGGCCGGCAAGGAAGGATTGGCCAGGCTCGCCTCCCAGATGATCGCCGACGCCGGCTCGCGCTCGATGACGATCGACGACATTCACAAAGCGCTCTACCCAATGGCCGGCTCGTTCAGTGCCCACGCCGACAAGGAGATGACGACGCTGACGGCCTCGATCCACAAGGACAACTGGGAAAAATTCTTCGACATCGTCCTCCCCCAGCTCATCGAGCCGGGCTTCCGCGACGACGACTTCAAGCGTATCAAGGACGCCCAGCTCAACGATCTCAAGGAATCGCTGCGCAACAACAACGAAGAGGAATTGGGCAAAGAAGAGCTGCAGAACCGCATCTACGCCGGGACGCCGTACGGCCACACGATGCTCGGCACGGTGGCGGGCATCGAGGCCATCACGCTCGATGACGTGAAGAAATTCGTGGCCGCGAATTACACGCGGGCCAACCTCGTCGCCGGCGTCTCCGGCGATTTCCCCGACGCGCTCGTGGCGCGACTCAATGCCGCCACCGCGCAGCTGCCCGAGGGCACGGCCGGCGCGGCAGGACTCAAGGCCCTGCCGAAGATCGCCGGGCACAAGGCGACGGGACTCGAGGTCGAGATCATCCAGAAAGACACGCGCGCCACGGCCATCTCCCTCGGCGCGCCACTGCCGATCACCCGCACCAGCGGCGCCGACTGGGCCGCGCTCAACGTGGCCCGGGCCTGGCTCGGCGAGCACCGCATGTCGCAGGGCCGCCTCTTCCAGCGCCTGCGCGAGATCCGCGGCCTCAATTACGGCGACTACGCCTACATCGAATACTTCAATCGCCCCGGCGGCCAGTTCTTCCCCAGCCCGAACATCGCCCGCCGCGCCCAGGCCTTCGAGATCTGGATCCGCCCGGTCGTGCCGGCGAACGCACACATGTCGCTGCGCATCGCCCTCTATGAGCTCAACAAGCTCGTCGACAACGGCCTCTCCCAGGCCGATTTCGAAGCGACGCGCCAGTACCTGATGAAGAACGCCTACGTGATGACGGCGACGCAGGACCAGCGCCTCGGCTACGACCTCGACTCGTGGTGGTACGGCACGCCCGAGTACGTGTCGTACGTGCGCAATCTCTATTCGAAGCTGACGCGCGACGACGTCAACCGCGCGCTCAAGACGTACCTGACGCCGGCGAACCTGAACGTCGTCATCGTCACGAAGGACGCCCAAGGCCTCCGCGACGCCCTCCTCAGCGACGCCCCCTCGGCGATCAAATACGACTCGCCGAAGCCGGAGGACATCGTGGCCGAGGACAAGGTCATCGGCACGATGAAGCTCGGCATCAAGGACGTGAAGATCGTGCCGGTGGAGGAGGTCTTCGCGAAGTAATGTGGCGCGGACTTCAGTCCGCGCGGAGCGGGATGAATCCCGCCCGGGGCGGGATGAATCCCGCCCCACATTTTTTCAGGGCTTCGGGAGGATCGCCACGATCCGCAGCGGTCCTCCCGACCCGCCGGCGATCTTCATCGGCAGGGCGATCACTGTCGCGCCGCGGGGCGGGAGGCGGTCGAGGTTGGCGACGTTCTCGAGCCCCGGCACGTTCGCGCCGTTGGCGATCTGGTGGACGATGAAGTCCTTCGACTGCCCGTAGTCGATGCTCGCCGTGTCGACGCCGATCGCGCCAACGTGGCGCTCGTTCACCAGCAGGCGCGCCGCGTCGGCGCCGTACGACGGGAAGTGCAGCTTGTCCGTCGCGCCGGGCGTGTCGTCGCCGAAGTAGGCCTTGCGGTTTCCGTAGCGCGCCCCCCAGCCGGTGCGCAGCAGCACGATCGTGCCGTCGTCGATGCGGCCGTGGGCGCGCTCGAAGTCGCGCACGTCGTCAGCCGTCAGACGGTAATCGGGATTCGAGGCCGTCTTGCTCGTGATGTCGAGCACGACCGCGGGCGCCATCAGCTGCTGCAGCGGGACGGCGTCGAGCGTGCGCCCGTGCTCGGCGAAGTGGATCGGCGCGTCGACATGCGTGCCGCCATGCTCCGGCGCGCAGAAGGCGTTCGACGAGTAGAAGTAGCCGCCCGGCGTCGGGCCGTAGGAGAGGCGCTTCAGCTCGAAGCCGCTCGGCGAATTCGGCCAGTAGAGCGTGTGCTCATCGAATGCGTACGTCAGGTCGACGACGTCGGCGTGCTTGAAATCGAGCGGCGTGGTCGAGGCGCAGGCGGCGAGCAGGATGGCGGCGGCAAGGGCGTACTTCAATCAGTCCTCCCCCAGCTTCTTTTTCAGCTCGCGCAAGTCGATGATGACGGACGCGAGCTGCTCTTCGAGGCGCGAGACGCGCGCCGACAGCGGCTCGCCCGGCGCCGCGGCAGGCTCGGGCGCGGCGTCGGCGACCGCGCCGCCGAGGAGATGCGCCCAGCGTGGCTCCTTCTGCCCGGGGCGGCGCGAGAGCTCGCGCACGAACGGCGACGGCGGCGTGGCCATCCACTGCAGCGTCTCCTCCACCTCGGCGATGCCCTCGAACTCGTGCAGGCGGTCGCTGCGCCCGCGGAGCTCGCCGGGCGTTTGCGCTCCGCGCAAGAAAAGCAGCGCCAGCAGCGCCTTCGATCGCCGGTCCAACTGCCACTGCGCGTCGAGGTTGTGGTCGTAGCGCACGGCCCGGCCGCCCATCACCTTCCAGACCAGCTTCTCGTCCTGCAGCCGGTCGAGCGCGCGCTGGATCTCCGACTCCGACAGCTCCATCACCGGCTCGCGGTTCGACTTCTGGTTGCACGCCGCCACGAGCGCGTTCAACGTCAGCGGGTAGTACTCCGGCGTGGAGAGCTGCTTCTCCATCAGCGCGCCGAGGACGCGCAGCTCGACCGGGTCGAGCTCGCGGGCGGGGAGCTGGCGCGGCTTGCGCTCGCCGTCGAGATTCGTCACCGAGGAAACGCTCATTCTTCGATTGTAAATCGCGGCTCGCGCGCCGGGCGCGGCTTCCCGAAATAGTTGTCGACGCGCATGGCCACCTTCTGGGCCAGCGACCGGAACGTCGTCATCTTGCCGCCGAAGATGTTGATCAGGTTTCCGTGGCGCTCGATGCGGTACTCGCGGCCGATGGCGCTCGGATTCGCGGCCCGGCCGACGAGCGGGCGAACGCCCGAGAACGTCGAGGCCACGTCGGCGCGCGCGATCGGCTCGCGGAAGTAGCGGTTGAAGCGCGCGATCAGGTAGTCGATCTCCTCGTCCGTCGCCACCACGCCGTTCATCGGCTGCGTGTGCAGCACCTCGGTCGTGCCGACGAGCGTCGTCCCCTTCCACGGCAGCACGAAAAAGATCCTCCGGTCGCTCAGCGACTGCAGCAGGAGCGCCGCGTCCGAGACGCACCGCTTCAGCACGATGTGCGAGCCGCGCACGAGCGAGAGCAGATAGCGGGAGCGAAGGGAGTTCGCCGCCAGCAGCTCGTTCATCCACGGCCCGGCGGCGTTGACGACGAAGTCGAAGCGCTCGCCGTCGTTCACGATCCACTCCCGGCCGTCCATCTGCAGCGAGCGCACGCGCGTTTGCTCGCGCACCGTCGCCCCCTCGCGTTTCGCCGAGGCCACGACCGCGCGCGCCAGACGGTAGTCGTCGGTCTGCGCGTCCCAGAAACGGAAGCCGCCCTGGAGGCGCACCGGCGTCAGCGGCGCGCGCTCGGCGATCTCCTCGGCCGGCGCGCTGCGGTGACGGTCGATGTTCTTCCGCCCCGCCAGCGCGTCGTACATCGTCAGGCCGAGGGAGAGCGTGGAGCGCCAGCGCGGGCTGTCGTCGTACACCGGGAGGTAGAACTCGATCTTGTGCACCAGCTCCGGCACGTGCTCGAGCAGCCAGGCCCGCTCGCGCAGCGACTCGCGCACGAGGCCGACGTGGCCGCGCTCGAGGTAGCGGATCCCGCCGTGGATCAGCTTCGTCGTGTTCGCCGACGTCTGCGCGCCGCAGCGGCCCTTGTCGAAGAGCGTGACCTCGTAGTCGCGGCGGGCCAGCTCCCACGCCACCCCCGAGCCGTTGATCCCGCCGCCGACGACCGCGATGCGCACGGGGCAATCGTACCTGCGGTCAGGGGACAGGGCACAGGGCACGGGTCACAGGTGTGTTCTCGCGGATGCGCCTGTTCTCCGTCCCCTGTGCCCTGTCCCCTCTGTTTGCGCCCCGCGCAAGCTCTTGGCAAACCATTTGAAATGGCTGAGCGCGTGAGCGTCCCGGAGCTCTCCATCGTGCCCGACGCCCAGCCGGAAGCGCCGCGCGGCGACCTGGCCGTCATGCTGACCGGCGGCGGTGCGCGCGCGGCCTACCAGGTCGGACTGCTGCGCGGCCTGGCCCAGAATTTCCCCCAGCTCGACATCCAGATCATCACCGGCGTCTCGGCCGGCGCCATCAACGCCGTCTGCCTGGCGGCCACGGGCGGCGATTTCAGGCGCCGCGTCGATCATCTCCACGAGCTCTGGCGTACGCTCGAGTGCCACCACGTCTTCACCACGAACTATTCGGCCTTGCTGCCGTTCCGCCAGGCCATGGGCGCCATTCTTCCGCGGCGCCTCGCCAAGTGGCCGCACGGATTTTTCAACGCCGGCCCGCTGGCGTCGCTGCTGCGGCGCGTCCTGAACACTCCGTATCGCGGCATGCCCATCGAGGGCATTCGCCACAACCTCGCCGGCGGCGAACTGAAAGCGGTTGCCCTGCTCACCATGGATTACTCGACCGGGCAGAGCGTCCGCTGGGTGCAGGGGCGCTTCATCGATACCTACGACGGCCCGAACCGCCGCGTCGAGCAGACCGAGCTGACGGTCGAGCACGTCCTGGCCTCGGCCGCGCTGCCGTTCATCTTCCCCGCCGTGCGCATCGGCAAAGGGTGGTACGGCGACGGCGGCATCCGCCTCTCCGCGCCGCTGTCGTCGGCGGTGCACCTCGGCGCCCGGCGCGTCATCGCCATGTCCACCGGATACCAGCGAACGGCGGATGAAGCGGCCCGGCCCGTCGTGCACGGCTATCCGCCGGCGGCGCAGATCATCGGCCAGCTCGTCAACGCCGTCTTCCTCGACGTGATCGACGAAGACGTCATCCGCATGGAGCGGATGAACGAGATGATCCGTAAGCTCGACGGGCAGGAGCGCAACGGCTTCCGGCCGATCGATCTCCTCGTGCTGCGCCCCTCGCAGGACCTCGGCAGGCTGGCCGCGAAGTTCGAGCGCAACCTGCCGCCGAGCGTGAAGCTCTTCACGCGGGCCATGGGCGCGCGCGAGACCGAGTCGCCCGACGTGCTGTCGATGCTCATGTTCGAGCCGAACTACACGCGGACGCTCATCGAGATCGGCGAGGCCGACATCGAATCGCGCCTCGACGAGCTGCGCGAGTTTCTGGGTGGAGGACAGGCGCTCATGCCCGTCCCCGTGGCCTAGGAGCACCGGCGTTCGCGACGGCTGGCACGCGGGGCGTCCCGCCCGCCAGCCGCCGGAGCGCCTTACAGGCTTCGCTTCTTTCCGCGGATGTTGCGCCGGCTTCCCTTCGGCTTCGACGGCGGGAAACGCTCGCCGCCGTAGCCTCCGCCGCCGCCGTCGCCGAAGCCGCCGCCACCGCCGCCCTCATACCCTCCGCCGCCGTAGCCGCCTCCGCCGCGGTAACCGCCTCCGCCGCCGGACGGCCGGCCGCCACCGGCGCGCGGACGATCCTCCGCGGCGTTCACGCGGAGCGGACGTCCGCTGAATTCATATCCATTGAATTTCTCGATGGCCTTGGCTGCGTCCTCCTCGCTCGTGAACTCGACGAACGCGAAGCCGCGCGGGCGGCCGCTCTCGCGATCCATCGGAAGGAAAACGTCGCGCAACTCGCCGATCTGCGAGAACAGCGACTGCACTTCAGCCTTGGTCGTCTTGAAATCGAGATTCCCCACGAACACTTTCGAAGACATCGTCCCATCACTTTCTGCCGGCGCGGCGCGTGGCACCGGTTGCGGCGAGAGCATCTTCGCAAACCTCGCGCCCTCCCGATAGAGAAAAATGACCGGCAGGCCGGACCAACCAGTTACGGATGGCGCTTTGCCGCCTCTACGGAAGGTGGATCCGGGCCCGATTCGCCCCTCGGACGAATTGCCTCCGGCGCCTCTTCGGGCCGTGGACCACCGCTCTCCGCGGCGGTTGCGCGTGTGCAGGATCTCGCCACCCTCGGCCCTACTCCTCGAGGTCGAACAGCTCGTCCGCGTACACCTGGCGGCGGCTCAGACGGCGGCAGGCGGAGACGATCGCGGCGATGCATTTCCGCGTCGGCTCCATCCGGCCCGTCCGGATCCGCAGCAGATGCTGGCGGCTGTACCCCGATTCGCGGGCCAGGTGCGCCGGCTTGATCCGATGTCGTTTCAGGAAGATTTCCAGCTTCGTCGGCATGTGCAGGATACTGCACTATACCAAGGAGCAGGATAGGCGTCAATCCTCACTTCTGACGAGACGGACGTGCGGAGCGGTGCCGCAGTATTTTGCCCTTCGCTCCCTGATCCGCCGCCGGACCGCAGTCCGGCGAGCTTTCTACCCGAAGTGGACATTTGAGGTGTCATCGCCACTTCGTGCGACAGTGTCGGCATGACTGCTCATACCAATCGGACGATTCCCACGGCGTTCGCATCTCCATGATTTGTCAATGACTTGTAGGGATAAATGCTTGCTTGTTCTCCCAACTGAGAGTAACGTAAAGGTTACTTAGACATGCTCGGTCAGATCATCCGCGCCGCCCGCATCAAGAAAGGCCTGACCCAGGCCCGCCTCGCCCGCCTTGCCGGAGTCAGCCGCAGGCACCTCGCCGCTCTCGAAAAGGGGGCGAACGTCTCCGTGCTGGTGCTGAAAAAGGTCGCCGCCGTGCTGGAACTGACCGACATCGACCTCGGCGAGGTCACGGTCCACACGACGCGGCCGGCCACGCCGCCGATCAATCTTCCCCTGCTTGCCGAGACGCTGCACGAAGCCCACACCGGCGCGCTGCGGACGCAGGCGCTCCTGGCCCGCGCCGAAGCGCTGTTCGGCGAGGAGAAGAAACTCGGCCTCGTCGCGCATTTTCCGAAGCTCGCCGCGCGCGTGGTCGACGTGATACCCAAGCGCAACGCCGCCGGCGTCGCCGAGCACGACGCCAACGTCGCCCAGCTGGCCATCGCCGCCGAGGTGCAGCAGGGCAAGCCGGTGCGCGAGCTCTCCGAGGGGGAGACAGTGGCCATTCCGGCGCCGCTCATCGACAAGGGCGAGATCGTCTTCCGCGCCCGCGGCGACGAGCTGCGCGACGTCGGCATCGAAGACGACGATCTCCTCATCATCGAGCTGCGCACGAAAGGCCGCGCCGCCACCGGAGAGCTCGTCCTCGGCAAGGTCGGCGAAGACATCTACATCGGCCGCTGGTGGCAAAAGCACGGCGAGAAGCGGTTGATGACGGACAGCCGCGCGGAGATCGCCGTGGCCTCGAAGCGGGGACTGAAGGTCGTCGCGGTGATCAATCAGATCATTCGGCCGAAGAAATAGTGCTGCGTGACCTTCGATAGACTCCCCCGGTGTCCGAGCTTCGTCGCGAGATCGGCCTCTGGCGCGGCATCGCCCTGAACATGATCGACATGGTCGGGATCGGTCCGTTCATCACGATCCCGCTGATCCTCGGCCCGATGGGCGGCGGGCGGGCCATGCTGGCCTGGCTCGTCGGCGGCCTCCTCGCCATCAGCGACGGCCTCGTCACCGCGGAGCTGGCCGCGGAGCTGCCGTCGTCGGGCGGCTCGTACGCATTTCTTCGCCACGCCTACGGCCGCTACGGACGTCTGATCTCGTTCCTCTTTCTCTTCCAGATCCTCTTCTCCGCGCCGCTGTCGATGGCCTCGGGCTGCATCGGCTTCGCGAACTACCTCACCGTCCTCGTGCCGCGCGTCGGCGCGCACATCGGCGCGACCGCCGCCGTCGTCTGCATCCTCACCATGTTCCTGCTCAACCGCCACATCCGCGCCATCGGCAAGCTCTCCGTGCTGCTGTGGATCGGCGTCATCGGCACGCTGGCGATCGTCATCGGCGCCGGCCTCCCGCATCTCCGCCTCGACGTCTTCGCCTTCTGGCGCGCGCCGCGCATCGACGGCGGCGCCGGCTACGCCGGTCTCGGCGCCGCGCTGATCTTTGCCGTCTACGATTACCTCGGCTATTACAACATCTGCTACATCGGCGACGAGGTGCGCGACCCCGAGCGCACCATTCCGCGCGTGATCGTGCTGTCGATCCTGGCCATCGGCGCGATCTATCTGTTGATGAACGCCTGCCTCATCTCCGTGCTGCCGATGCAGCAGGCCATCCACTCGACGTCGATCGTCGGCGACTACCTGGCCCTCCTCCTCGGCAAGCGCGCCGCGCAGTGGGTCACGCTGCTGATTCTCTGGACCGCCTTCGCCTCGATCTTCTCGCTGATGCTCGGCTACTCGCGCATCCTCTACGCCGCGGCGCGCGACGGAAACTTCTTCCGCATCTTCGCCGCGCTGCACCCGCGCGACGCTTACCCGCACGTGGCCATCCTCTTCCTCGGCCTCGTGGCCGCGCTCTTCTGCCTCCTGCCGCTGCGCGAGGTCGTGCAGGGCCTCGTCTCCATCCGCGTGATCATCCCGTTCATCGCCCAGGTCATCGCCGCCGTGGTCCTGCGCGTGCGCGAGCCCGCGCGCCCGCGCCCGTTCCGCATGTGGCTCTATCCGCTCCCGGCCATCGTCGCCCTCGGCCTCTGGACGTACGTGGCCATCTCGCCGGAAAAGGGATTGAAGGTCAGCGGCCTCTACGTCCTCGCCGCCGGCTGCCTCTTCTATTTCGGGCGCGAGCTGCTACTGAAACGCCACGCCCGCGCGGCCGCGCAGCCATAGCACCGACTCTTGCGCGAACTGCTTCTTGTACGCGGCGATGATGTCGATGATGGTCCGCTCGTCGGCGTGCATCAGCTGGACGATGTGCGTCCGCTCGCGCTGCACGGCGCCGCCGCGCGTGCGATAGAGGCCGTCGGCGTCCCACGTCGTGAAGCCTTCGACGCGCGGGGCGATGACGTCGTTCATGAAGCGCTGCCATTCCGCGTCGCTGACGCTGCTGCCGTCCGCTTTCATCGTGCCGAAGTAGAGCGTGTGGACGAGCTCGACGCGATAGACGACACAGGCGCTGAAGAGCAG
>JBKOUP010000263.1:0-4471 GCA_046723495.1 Acidobacteriota bacterium | reverse complement strand
ATTCAGGAATGATGACGGACGGGGGCGGCGCGGCCGGCGTCTCTTCCACCGGCACTTCCTTCTTCGGACGGGCGGGCGGCTTGATGATCGGGCGCGGCGGGCGGACCAAAGTCTCCTTCTTCGCGGTGACCTGAGGTTTGTCCTCGCGCATGATCACGCTCCTCGTGCGCGTGGTCAGCTTCTTGCCGGTAATGAGCGCGGTGATCACCTCAGGTTCGATGACTTGATTCGGATCGGTGACCTCGACGCCGAGCGACTGCAAGCTGAAGATGACCTCTTTCTCGGTCTTCTTCATCTGCTTAGCAATGTCGCTCACTCGAAACTTTGCTGCCGCCATTCAATCTCCCTTAGGTCTACCCGTCCTCTACTCCGCTGCCGCCGGCTCTTCCTCGGCCGGCGTCTCTTCTTCGAATTCCTGCTCTTCCTGCGGCTCCTCGGTGAGCTGCTCGTGCTTCTGGGCCAGCTCGATCATCTGCCGGGCCGTCTCGTCGTCGACGTCCGGAATCGCGGAGAGATCCTCGACCGAGGCGTTCATCACCGAGTCGAGATCGTCGTAGCCGGCTTCCTCGAGCTTGTCGGCCCACTCCGCCGGCATGTTCTCGATGTCGTGGACATTCGTGGCCGCGCGGGCCTCGGCCATCGCTTCCTGCAGCATGGCCGTGAGCGCGTCCGCCACCTCGCCCTTGACCTCTTCCTCCGACTTGATGTCGATCTTGGCCCCGATCAGCTCCGCGGCCAGGCGGACGTTGAGTCCGCGCTTGCCGATGGCCAGCGAGAGCTGGTCGTTGTCGACGATGACGTCGAGATGCGGACGATGCGCCGACTCGTCGCTGGTGACGCTGACGCGGGTGATCTTCGCCGGCGCCAGCGCGTTCTGCGCGTACGTGACGATGTCGTCGTGCCAGGGGATGATGTCGATCTTCTCCCCGCGCAGCTCGCGGATGATCGACTGCACGCGCGAGCCCTTCATGCCCACGCAGGCGCCGACCGGATCGACGTCGCGCTCGCGCGACATGACCGCGATCTTGGCGCGCTCGCCCGACTCGCGCACGGCGCCCTTGATGACCACCGTGCCGTCGTAGATCTCCGGCACTTCCATTTCGAAGAGCTTGATCAGGAGGCGCGGATCGGTGCGCGAGAGCACCACCTGCGGCCCCTTCGGCTGCGTGTGCACGTCGACGATGACGGCCTTGATGCGGTCGCCCTGCGAGTAGCGCTCCGCGCGCGACTGCTGCGAGCGCGGGATGATGCCCTCGGTCTTGCCGTTGAGGTCGATGATCATGTCGCCGCGCTCGAAGCGCTTGACGTACCCGTTCTCCAGCTCGCCGACCTTGTCCTTGAACTCGTTGTAGACCTTCTCCCGCTCGGCCTCGCGGACCTTCTGGTAGAGCACCTGCTTGGCCGACTGCGCGGCGATGCGCCCGAAGTCCTCGGCCGCCTTGGTGACCGGGATGTGCACTTCGTCGCCCTGCTCGACCTCGGAGTCGATCTTCTGCGCTTCGTACGTGCGGATCTGCGTGTTCGGATCGCGGACGACGTCGACGACTTCCTTGGTCAGATGGTTGAGGCGGATGCGGCCGCCGACCTCGACGTCGGGCTCCACTTTGCGGGCCTGCTCCAGCGTCCACTGCGCCTGCGGGTCCTCGATCTGGTCCTCGTTCTCGACGATTTCCTTGATCACGTACATCGTCATCTGTCCGCTGGTGCGGTCGATGACCGTCTCCATCGGCTCGCGGGTCTTGTAGTACTTGCGCGCGGCCGTGGCCAGGGCGTCCTCGAGGGCCTTGAAGACGCGCTCGGGCTCGATGGCCTTCTCGTAAGCCAGCGCCTTGATGCCTTTACTGAGGTTCTCGTCAAACATTGCCGCTCAGATCTCCACTTCCAGCCGAGTTTCCTTGATGTCCGCCAAGGGGACGACGTAGCGCGGATCTTTCTTCGCCTGCGGGTCCGTCACTACGATCTGCTTTCCATCGAACTCCTCGAGCCGGCCGACGATGACGTGCAGCCCGCGAATCGGTTTCGCGGTCAGCACCCGCACCAGGCGGCCGAGGAACTTCTGATAATCGCTCTCCTTGTAAAACTTCCGATCGAGCCCCGGAGACGAGACTTGCAGCTCGTACTCCGCGGGGACGACGTCCTCCACGTCGAGGAACGCGCTGAGCTGGTGCGAGACGAGCTCGCAATCGGCCAGCGTCACTCCCCCTTCCTTGTCAATGTCCACCCGCAACAGCCATCCCCGCCCCTGCTTCCGATATTCGACGTGCACGAGCTCGAGGCCCTCGGAGGAGACAACCTTCTCAATCTCTTCTTCAACCCGACCCGGTAACGCGGTCATTTTTTCCCTGTAACAAAAAAAGCGGCCGAACGGCCGCTTTCGACTAAGGACTACTCGAAAGCTTGGTGATCCTACCACTTACTGCGCGAGGCCGACAACATGACCTACCGGGTCGGGATTCCCTTCCGCGCCCGCGATGGAGAGCTGGGCGAAGATCTGGATGAGCTTGCGTCCGCCGGCGTCGGAGCGCTCGTAGGCCTCGCGCAGGAGCTCGATCTGGGAGTCGGTCTCATCCGCGGAAATGGTGAAGCCGTCCGCGGGCTGTCCGGGATCGTGAGTGCGCTTGCGCAGCCAGCCGCCGTTGCCGAGCATGAGGCAGACGTAGCCGTTGTCGAAGGGAGCGAGGGCGTCGAGCGGAGGCAGGACGAGGTCGCGCGCGGCGCGGCGCTGCTCGTCGAAGGCGCGCCGCAGGTGAATCTCGATGCGCTCGCGGATGGCCTGGCGCACCTGCGCCGGCAGCGCCACGAACTCGAGGCCGGAGCGGTGGATGCCCTTCTCGAAGCGCGAGCGGACGATGCGGCAGTCCGCGGCGATGGCCTGACCGTCCCATTCGAAGTGGAGGCGCCCATGCGCTCCCGCGGCGAGCGCGCGCTCGTGCTCGACCCGGGCGCCGAGGACGCTGAGGTCGACCACGCGCACCTCCGACGTGCCCAGATGCCCCGTCAGCGGCTGCGGGAAGTGAATCCGCTGCACACGGCGCGTTCGCGGCTGCATTTGAAGAGGGGATGATAAACAAAAGGCCGCGCTCGCGCGCGGCCTTTCGCGGAAATTGCGGACTCGACCTTAGTTGTGCTTCGCCGCGCGGTGCGGCTTGCGCGTGGAGTCCTTGCAGGTCAGGTTGTAGATGCACTGGATGTCGGTGTTCGTCAGCGGCTTGAGGAACTGGGCCTCGAGCGTCGTGGCGTCGCCGGTGTTGTTGTCGAGCACCGAGCCGTACGCGAAGAAGGCCGGGCAGCCGTTGGTGCAGCCGTTGGCGGGACCGTCGGTGGTCACCACCGTGGCCGAGGGGATCTGCTCGACGGTCATGTAGGCGTTCGTCGCCGTCGCGCCGGTGAAGGTCGGGAAGAGCGCGGCCACGCCGTTCTGGAAGGGCTGCAGCGGTCCCAGGGTGATGGTCTTGTCGCTGCCGATCTGCGCGCCGGTCTTGCCGTCGAAGAGCCTGCAGAGGAGCGTCGTCGTCGAGAACTGCGAGGCGTTCGTCAGGCCGATGTTCGTGCGGTACGTGCCGGTCTGGCCGGGGCTGCCGTTGTTGCGGAGGCCGGTGATGAAGACCTTGTCGAGGCCGGAAGAGTTCGAGTCGGACGACACGTAGCTGTACCACGGCAGGCCGGCGAAGAGCTGGCCGTTGCTGGGCAGCGTCTGCGGAGCGCCCGAGGCCGCGGCGTCGACCGAGTAGATGCGCGTCTCGACGCTGATGTTGCGGAAGTTCGTGTTCTCGCCGGTGGTCGGGTCGGGCGTGCAATCCGCGCCGGCCTTGCAGCCGTTGAACACGAGCTGGCCGAGAGCCGAGGATTGCGCGAGGCCGCCCTGGGCCTTCGGCGCGCCGACGAAGTCGATGATCTCGCGGCGCTCGCCCGGCGCCAGCGTGAACGCGTAGCCGTTCACTCCCGGCTTGAACTGGGTGATGGCGCCCGAGAAGTCGATGAACGAAACCGAGACGTCCACCGAGTCGGTCTCGACGTTCGAGACGAATGCGTCCGTGACGAACAGTCGGCCGTTGCCGATGGCATGGCCGGCGATGGGAACGTAGACCTGGTCCGCGACCCGGAAGTTGCTGGCGAAGGCACCGGCCGCGCACAGCATCACCGCCACCGCCAAACCAAATTTCATGAACTTGCCCATAATCTCCCCTTTACCACGTTGAGTTTTTTTCATCTGACTTCGTCAAGGCTGAAGTTGCTTACGCGCGGCATTCTACAGACAACGCTGCGCGGAAATCCCGACGTACCCCCGTTGTACGTCTGAGCTTCTGAAATCGTTTGGTCATTTCCGGGATTAGGCCGCGAGAAAATGGGATCGTAGCATGAGCCGCACGTTCGCACCAGACGTCGACGGGATGCGTCTCGACCGCGCCCTCGCCGTCACCTATCCCGAACACAGCCGGAGCTTTGTCGCCAAGCTGATCGAGGACAACCG
>JBKOUP010000420.1:0-4249 GCA_046723495.1 Acidobacteriota bacterium | reverse complement strand
AGCTGCAGGAGCTCTTCGGTCTCGCCGACACGCCGCGCATCAACGGCACGCCGATCACGTTCGAGCTGCTGTCACCGGCCGGCCGGCCCGTGCAAGTCACGCGCGACCTGCGCAGCTTCTGGAACGGCGCGTACCAGGAGGTGCGCAAGGAAATGCGTGCGCGATATCCGCGGCATCCGTGGCCGGAGGATCCGTGGAGCGCGACGCCGACGCATCGCGCTGTCAAACGGCGCCGATGATCCGCTTCACTTCCGTCTTGTCGCCCGCCTCCATGGCCGCCTCGATCCGCAGCGCCTCGCGATCCATCCCGATCGTCGCCACGGCGATGACGTCGTCGCCGAGGTAGTAGGCCACGAGCGCGCGACGCTCGTCGAACGATCCATGCACCTCGGCGCGCGTGAAGCCGACCGAGCTCCCGACCATGTTGATCGTCACGTCGTAATGCGCGCTCCAGAAAAACGGCGGCGCAATGTGAGGCGTGGGAATGCCGACCATGTTCCGCGCGGCGATCTGCCCCTGCTGCTCCGCCACCGCCCAATGCTCGACGCGCATCATCCGCCCGCTGTAGTGGTCGGGGTAGAGGGCGATGTCGCCGGCGGCGTAGATGCCGGGGGCACTCGTCTGCAGATGCTCGTCGACGACCACGCCGTTCTCGACGCGAAGCCGCGCCAGCTGGGCCAGCATCGTGTTCGGGCGCACGCCGACGCCGGCGACGATGAAGTCGGCGACGACGGCTTCGCCGTTGGCGAGAATCACGCGGTCGCTCTCGAACTTCGACGCCGTCGTGCCGAGGCGGAAGCGGACACCGTGCGACTCGTGAAGCTTGCGGATGAACGCGCCGAGCTCCGCCCCCATCGGCTTGGCCAGCGGCATCTCCTCGGGGGCGACGACGGTGACGTCGCATTCGCGCGCCCGCAGCGAGGCCGCGACCTCGAGGCCGATGAAGCTCGCGCCGAGGACCAGGGCCTTCCTCCCCTTCTCGGCCTCGCCGATGATCGTGCGCGAGTCGCGCAGCGTGCGCAGCACGTGCACGCGCTCCGCGCCCGGAGGCGTGAGGCGGATCGGATCGGCGCCGGTGGCCAGGAGGATAGCGTCGAACGAACGGCGCTCGCCGTTGTCGAGCGTCACCGTCTTCGTGGACGTGTCGAGCTGCAGCGCGCGCCGCCCGGTGACGACCTCGATGTTCTGCTCCGAGTAAAACTCCGGCGTGCGCAGCGGAATCCACTCCTCGGGAGCGTTGCCGGCCAGGTAGTCCTTCGACAGGTTCGGCCGGTCGACCGGCAGCGTCTCCTCGGCGCCGATGGCGGTGATCGCCCCGGTGTAGCCGCTCTTGCGCAGCATCTCGCACGCCGCCGCGCCGGCCGCGCCGAAGCCGACGATGCCGATCGACGTCGGCGGCGGCGGCAGCGGGCGCGGCGCGGGCGCCTGGCCCTTGCCGGTGACGAAGACCTTGCGGCCGCGGCGCTCCACGTTCCACACCGGCACGGCGCTCAGCGCCGGCGCGCGCACGGCCTCGCCCGTGCGCAGATCGAAACAGGCGTGATGCCACGGGCAGCGCACTGTGTTGCCGACGACGACTCCCTCCGCGAGCGGCCCGCTGTAATGCGTGCACGTGCCACCGATGGCGTAGATCTCGTTGCCGCGGCGGACGAGCAGCACGGCCTCGCCGTCGGCGTGGCCGCCGAGCATCGCGCCGTCCGCGAGGTCGTCGATGGAAATGCCTTCCTTGAAATCGGGACCGGTCAGTTCTGTCTGCATAGCTTCAAAAACTCCGCGCGGCTCGTGGCGTCCGTCCGCAGCGTCCCCAGCATCGACGACGTCACCATCTCCGTCTCTTCCTGGCGCACGCCTCGGCAGCCCATGCACAGGTGATGCGCGCGCAGCACGACGCCGACGCCGCGGGCCTGCAAATGCCTCTCGACGGCCTCGGCGATCTGCCGCGTCATCCGCTCCTGCACCTGCAGGCGCTTCGCGAAGCACTCCACCAGTCGGGCCAGCTTGCTGATGCCAACCACTTTACCGGGTAAATAACCGACCACGGCGTCGCCGTAGAACGGCAGCAGGTGATGCTCGCATGTCGAATAGAACGAGATCCCGCGCAGGATCACCATCTCGTCGCTCGACTCCTCGAACGTCCGCGACAGGATCTCCGCCGGGTCCTCGGCGTAGCCGGCGGTCATCTCCCGCCAGGCCCGCACCACGCGGGCCGGCGTGTCGCGCAGGCCGTCGCGTTCCGGATCGTCGCCGATGAACCGCAGCAAGGTCGTGACCGCTTCCTCGGCCTCCGCGGCCGGAAATTGAAGAATTCGTGCTGTCTCCTGTGACAAGATGTCTCCCTTCGGACTATGTTTTACAAGCTAATCATTGCAAAAGCAATCCTCCTTACTCTATTGGCCACGAACGTAACCGCTCAGACACCGCCGCCGGACCGCCTCGCGCGCGGCACCGCGCAGGTGCGGCAGTTCTGGCGCGATTCGGACGGCGACGCGGCCCAGTTCGCCGACTTCGTGCGCACGAACTTCGCCGGCGACCCGACGACGCTCGACGCGCTCTTCACGCGATTGGAGCTCGCCTTCGAGTCGCTCGAAGGGCACATGACGGTCATCGGCCGCGATCTTTCGCAGCAGTCCGACCTCGACCTCGGCCCGATCTATCCGTTCGACGAGATCATGGCCGGCTACGCGCCGGGCGCGCATCTCAACGACGACCTCTTCGCGAACAAGCTCGCCTTCGTGGTGCTGCTGAACTTTCCGCTGACGACGCTCGAGCAGAAGCTGACCGAAGGCGACAAATGGTCGCGGCGGCAGTGGGCAGAGGTGCGGTTGGCGGAGCGATTTTCGAAACGCATCCCCGCCGAGGTCAACCTGGCGAACGCGAGGTCGGCTGCGGAGGCGGCGCAGTACGTCTCCACCTACAACATCTGGATGCACCACGTCGTCGACGACGCCGGGCATCGCCTCTTCCCGCCGAAGATGCGCCTGCTCGAGCACTGGAACCTGCGCGACGAGATCAAGGCCGACTACGCCGACAAAACGAACGGCCTGGCCAAGCAGCGGACGATCATGCGCGTGATGGAGCGCATCATCGACCAGACCATTCCGAACGACGTCGTCGACAACCCGGCCGTCGATTGGAATCCGTTCACGAACGCGACGAAGCCGGCGGCGGAGAAGGACGGGCCCGGCGTCAAGCCGCAGGCGCGCATCGAGGGGCCGAGCTCGCGCTACGCGATGATCCTCAAGGAATTTCGCGCCGCGAAGCTCGTCGATCCCTACTCGCCGACGGCGCCGACGCTGATCGAGCGCCGCTTCAACGAGGGACGGCAGATCCCGGAGGCGCGCGTGCGGGCGATGTTCGAGGCCGTGCTGACGTCGCCGCTCGTCCCCCGCGTGGCCAAGCTGATCGAACAGCGCCTCGGCCGCCCGCTCGAGCCGTTCGACCTCTGGTACAACGGCTTCCAGCCGCAGGGGCAGTACACCGGCGCGCAACTCGACGAGATCGTGCGCAAGCGCTATCCGAACGCCGAGGCCTACCACGCCGACATGCCGCGGATGTTCGAGCAGCTCGGCTTCTCGCCCGACACTGCGAAGTTCCTGGCCGCCAACATCGTCGTCGATCCCGCGCGCGGCTCCGGCCATGCCTACGGGCCAGGGATGCGCAGCGATCATCCGCATCTGCGCACGCGCGTCGGCAAGGACGGCATGGACTACAAGGGCTACAACATCGCCGTGCACGAGATGGGGCACAACGTCGAGCAGACGTTCTCCATGAATCGCGTCGACCACTTCCTCCTCGCCGGCGTGCCGAACACCGCGTTCACCGAGGCGCTGGCGTTCGTCTTTCAGAATCGCGACCTGGAGCTGCTCGGGCTGGCCAGGCCGTCGCCGGAGTCGCGCGCGCTGCAGACGCTCAACGACTTCTGGGACACGTACGAGAAGTGCGGGATCTCGCTCGTCGACACGGAGATGTGGCACTGGATGTACGACCATCCGAACGCCACGGCCGCGGAGCTGAACGCGGCGGTGGTGCAGATCGCCAAGGACATCTGGAACCGCTACTACGCGCCGGTCTTCAAGAAGCGCGACGTGACGCTCCTCGGCGTCTACGCGCACATGGTCGACGCGCGGCTGTATCTGCCCGACTACGCCATCGGCCACATGATCGCGTTCCAGATCGAAGAGCAGATGGAGCGGGCGAAGTCGATCGGGCCGGAGTTCGAGCGCATGGCGCGCTTCGGCAGCGTGACGCC
>JBKOUP010000280.1:0-6131 GCA_046723495.1 Acidobacteriota bacterium | reverse complement strand
ACTCGAGCTTGCGGATCAGCTCGCGCAGGGCGTTGACGATCTCGCCCTTCTCCACGTTCGGCTTGCGGAAAGCCAGGTTCAGCTTGAACGACTTCTCCTTCACCTGCCAGACGAAGTTCTTCGGCCGCCCGGCCGTCTTCTTCGGCGCGGCGGTCTGCTTGCGGACATCCTCGCGCGTCAACTCGCCGGCGGCGACGCTGCGGACGATCGACTCCATCGCCTTCTCGTCGCCGGCGCGGGCGATCTGCACGAGCACCGACTTGTTCGAGATCCCCGCCTCGCGGCACATGGCCCGGATGCGGTCGGGGATGTCGTTGATCAGCAGCGTCTCCGTCACCGTCGTACGCGACTTGCCGATCACCGTGGAGATCCGCTCGTGCGTGTAGCCGAAGCGCTGCTGCAGGAGCAGGAGTCCTTCCGCCTCTTCGAACGGCGTCAGGTCCTTGCGCTGGATGTTCTCGATGAGGGCGATCTCCAGCGTCTCCTTGTCGTCGGCGTCGAGCTCGATGGCCGGGATCTCGTCGAGGCCGGCCATCGTCGCGGCGCGGTAGCGGCGCTCGCCGGAGATGATCTGGTAGCGGTTCGGGGCGATCTGGCGGACGAGGATCGGCTCGAGCACGCCTTTCTCGCGGATCGACGCGGCCAGCTCCTCGATGTTGCCGAGCGACGTGCGCGGCTGCTCGACGTTGGGCTCGATGAGCTCCAGCGGGATCATCGATCCGATGTGCCGCCCCGACCGGCGCGTCAGCTCTTCGACGAAGTGCGCGTCGTGGCGCATGCTGGCGCGCTCGGGAAGTCCTCGTTTCATGGCCATCTCATACCCTCGCCAGGATCTCTTCCGACAACGAGTAGTACTCCATCGCCCCACTGGAACGAGGCGCAAACGTGAAGATCGATTCCTTGTAGGCCGGACTCTCCTCGAGCCGAATCGACTTCGTGATCACGGTGTTGAAAAGCCGCTCGCCGAAGACCTGCCCGATCTGCTCGTGGATGTCGCGCGCCAGCGTGGTGCGCTTGTCGTGCATGGTGATGACCACGCCGAGGAGCTGCAGGTTGGGATTCGGGCGAGCCTTGATCTTCTCGATGGTCTCGAGGAGATCGTCAGTCCCCTCCAGCGCGAAGTACGACGACTGGATCGGCACGAGGACGTGCGTCGAGGCCACGAGGGCGTTGACGGTGATCATGCCGAGCGTCGGCGGAGTGTCGATGAAGATGTAGTCGTACTCGTTGGCGGTCGTGGCGATCTTGTCCTTCAGCCGGAACGGCCCGTCGAGCTCGCCGATGAGCTTCGACTCGAGCTTGGCCAGGGCGATCTTCGACGGCGCCAGCCAGAGGTTCGGCAGCGGCGTGGGGACGATGACGTCGGCAAAGGAAAGCTCCTCGCTGACCATGACATCGAACATGGAGCGCGTGATGGAGCGCGGGTCGACATACGACATCGTCGAGTTCGCCTGCGGATCAAGGTCGATCAGGAGGGTCTTGAAGCCCTTATTCGCGACCGCGGCGGAGAGGTTGATGGCAGTGGTGGTCTTGCCGACTCCACCCTTCTGGTTGGCAACCGTGATGATCATCTTGGACTGCGGGAATTCTATAGCACGCTGGCCCGCCGTCGTTGAGCCGCGCGCGAAGCGCGTCGGCTCGAGCACGGCAGATATCGCGGCCGAAGGCCCGCGATATCACATCTTGTACTTCCCAAGATCCTCCACATCCAGCTGCTCGAACAGCTTCTTCGTCTTCTCGTCCACGTCCTCGCTGTCGGGCGTGATCGTCTGGGCCTGTTCCAGCACCGTCTGGGCGACGAAAATCGGTGCCTCCACGCGCAGCGCCAGCGCAATCGCATCGCTCGGCCGCGCGTCGAGCTCCAACGTCCTCTGCCCCGCGATCACGCGGATCTGGGCAAAAAACGTCGAGTCGCGCAAGTCATTGATCACCACGCGGGTCACGTGGCCGTCGAGCTCCGCGATCATGTTCTTGAGCAGGTCGTGCGTCATCGGGCGGGGGGTGGTCACGTTCTCCAGCTGCAGGGCGATGGCGTTCGCTTCGAAGATGCCGACCCAGATCGGGAGAAAGAACTTCTCCTCTTCGTCCTTGAGCACGACGATGGGCGAGTTCGACACGGGGTCGAGCATCAGGCCCTTGATCGACATCGGAACGAGCTGGCTGAAACTCATGCGACGGCCTCCCCGCGCAGCGTGTGGTGCTGTGCTTGATCGATACGCACGCCAAGCATACTCCCGAGCGCAGGGGGATGTCCGGCAACAAAGTTGACGACGAAGTTGTCGTCCGTGCGTCCCGCGAACATCGACGAATCGTTGCGGCTGGGACCTTCGACGAGCACATCCAGCACGCGGCCGCGGTACGACTCCAAGCGCTCGCGTTTGATGCGCTCATGCAGCTCGAAGAGGCGCGTGAGGCGCTCCGAGGCCACGGCGTCGTCGACCGGCGGGCCGAGCTTCAGCGACGGCGTGCCCGGGCGCGGCGAGTACTTGAACGCGAACATCGACGGATAGCCGATCTCCTCGACGAGGGCGAGCGTCTGCGCGAAGTCGTCTTCCGTCTCGCCGGGGAAGCCGACGATCACGTCCGTCGAAAAGTGGATCTCCGGAATGGCCGCGCGGATGCGCGCGATCGTCTCGACGTACTTCTCGCGCGTGTACAGCCGCTTCATGCGCCGCAAGATTCGCGACGAGCCCGACTGCACCGGCAGATGGAGGTAGCGCGAGATGTTCGCGTGATCGCGCATCGCCGCGATCATCGAGTCGTTGACCTCGGCGGGATGCGAGGTCATGAAGCGCATCCGCGCCACGCCGTCGATCTCCGCGACCGCGGCGAGCAGCGCGCCGAAGTCGCGGCCGCTGAGCGGGCAGCGATAGGCGTTGACCGTCTGCCCGAGGAGCTCGATCTCGACGTGGCCCGTCTCGACCGCGTTCCTCACCTCGGCCAGCACATCGTCGAACGGGCGCGAGACCTCGCGGCCGCGCGTCGTCGGTACGATGCAAAACGTGCAGTTCTTGTTGCAGCCCTCCATGATCGTCACCTGCGCCTTCGTGGCCGATGGACGATCGAGGGCGAAATAGTCGTAGCGGCGGTCGTCGGGAAAGTCGACGGCCACGCGCTTGCCTCCGTCGAGCACCTCGTCGAGGTAGCCGACGTTGCCCGGCCCCATGACGAAGTCGACCCACGGCGCGCGCTCGCGGATGCGCTCCCCTTCCTGCTGAGCCACGCAGCCGCAGACGCCGATCTGCAGCGCTTCGCGCTCCCGCTTCAGCTCGCGCAGTTCGCCGAGGCGGGAGAAGACCTTGTGCTCCGACTTCTCGCGGATCGAGCAGGTGTTGAGCAGGATCAGCTCCGCCTCGCGCTCGTCCTCGACGCGGCGCCAGCCGCGCAGCTTGAGCGCGCCGGAGAGGCGCTGGCTGTCGAGATCGTTCATCTGACAGCCCCAGGTTTCGATGAAGTAGGTGTTCACTGGAGTTGCTTTAACGCGTCGCGGGCGTCCGCCAATTCTGTCTGCGCCTCATCCAGCCGCTTCCACGTCTGTTCGAAGCGCGACACCAGCTCGCGGTCGCGCCGGTCAAGGTCCGACTCCTCGTAATACGCCTGCTCGAGGCGCCGCAATTCCGCTTCCAGCTCGATGACCTTCTTCTCCGCGCCGTCGACGCGCTGCACCGCCGCCACGCGCGCGCGGCGCTGCTCGTCCTGCTTCTCCAGCGGGCCCTTCGTGTCGGCGGGCGCGGGCGGTAACGGTGTCGACTTCGCCGCGGCCTTCTTCACGTCCGCGTTCGTGATCACCTTCCCCGACAGCTTGCGCACCTTCGCCGCTTTCACCAGCGGCGAGTCGTCGGCGGGCATCAGAAGCAGGAAGGCGAAGAAGAGCGCGCTCATGGGGCCGTCGTTCCGGTACGGCCGTAGCGGTCGTCGAGGCGCACGACGTCGTCGAGCTCCGGCGTCGAGACCTCGGCCACGTCCGTGTCCTCGACCGCCTCCATCCGATGGATCAGCAGCGGCGGGATGTGGAAGGCCTCCCCTGCCCGGAGCGCAACCTCGCGGCGGTCGCCGTTCGACTCGATCGTCAGCTTCAGCTCGCCGCTGAGCACGTACAGCGTCTCTTCCTTGTGATTGTGATACTGCAACGAAAGGCACTCGCCGCGGTTCACGTGCAGGATCTTGCCGGCGTAGCGATCGCACTTGGCGAAGATGAGCTCGTAGCCCCACGGCTTCGGCACGCGATTGACGGCAGTCGGCTCGAACCAGTTCATGCGCTCTTGTTGACCAACCCTTCCGGAAAGCGCGTGGCCACGCTCTCGATCACGAACTCCTCGATCTCCTGCGCGGTGCGCTTCGTCAGCGCCACCTCGGCGATGCGCTTGGCGTCGCGGTAGCGCGCGGCGCGGATCACGTTCTTGATCACCGGCACCGACGATGGATTCATCGAGAAAATCTCCAGGCCGAGGCCGAGGAGAACGATCGCGTAAATCGGATCGGAGGCCATCTCTCCGCACATCGACACCGGGATGTTCGCCTTCTTCCCGGCGTCGATCACCCCCTTGATCAGGCGCAGCAGCGCCGGATGCAGCGGCTCGTAGAGATAGCTGACGTTCTCGTTCGAGCGGTCGATGGCCAGCGAGTATTGGATGAGATCGTTCGTGCCGATGGCGAAGAAGTCGGCTTCCTGGGCCAGGATGTCGGCGATCACCGCGGCCGACGGCACCTCGATCATGATCCCGATCTTGACGTCGTTGTTGTACGGGAAGCCGTCGGCGTCGAGCTCCCCTTTCAGCTCGCGGATGAGCGTCTTCACCTGACGCAGCTCCTGCACGCCGGAGACGAGCGGAAACATGATGCGCATGTCGCCGTGGACCGAGGCACGCAGCAGGGCCCGGAGCTGCATCTTGAACATGTCGCGCTTCTTCATGCAGAGGCGCAGGCCGCGCAGGCCGAGGACGGGGTTGTCCTCGCGCGTGCCGATGACTTCGCGGGCGAGCTTTTTGCCGCCGAGGTCGAAGGTGCGGATGATGCAGGCGCGCGGCGCGCACGACTCGGTGAGGCTCTTGTACAGCTGGAAGTGCTCCTCCTCGGTCGGCAGCAGCGGCGACTTGGAGATGTAGAGGAACTCCGAGCGATAGAGCCCGATGCCCTCGGCGCCGAAGCGGATGGCGTCTTTGAGCTCCTCGACCAGCTCGATGTTGGCCTGCAGCGTGATGCGCCGCTCGTCCTTCGTCACCGCGGCCAGGTCGCGGTTCTCGAGGAGGCGCCGCTCCTGCTCGAGATGGCGGATCACGCGCGACTGGTACTCGGCGATCATCGCCTGCGTCGGGTTGACGATGAGCGTCCCTTCATAGCCGTCGACGATGACCATCTCGTCGTTGTCGATGATCTTGGTCAGCCTCGGCACGCCGATGACGGCGGGCATGAACAGTGACTTGGCGATGATCGACGTGTGCGACGTCCGCCCGCCGGTCTCGCTGGCGAAGCCGACGATGGGGCGGCGGTTGAAGTGGATCGTGTCGGAGGGCGTGAGGTCGTCGGCGAGAATCACGACGTCGTGCGTGATCTCGCTGACGTCGTGGTGGGCGATGCCCTGCAGGTTCTTGAGCACGCGGTCGGCGACGTCCTTCACGTCGGCGACGCGCTCGCGCAGGTAGGTGTCGTCGAAGCTGGCGAAGCGGGCCTGCAGCTCTTCCTGGACCTCGGCCACGGCCCACTCGGCGTTGACCTGCTCGTCCTCGATCTTGGCCACGACCTTGTCGTTGAACGACGGGTCGGTGACGATCATGGCGTGGGCCTCGAAGATCTGCGCGTACTCGTCGCCCATGGAGCGGCTGACTTTGTGCTTGAGATCGAGGAGCTCGTCGCGCGTCTTCTCCAGCGCGGAGTTGAAGCGGCCGACTTCGTCCTCGACTTCCTCGTCGCGGATGGGCACGCGGTAGACGGAGGCCTCGCGCTTCTCGATGATGACGGCGCGGCCGATGGCGATGCCGGGCGAGACGCCGATGCCTTTGTAGGTACGGACGTCGCGCCGCGCCGCGGCGAGGGAGCGTTGCAGGGTGTCGCTGGTCGTCACCAGCGACATTCTACGGGCGTCATTCGGCCTCGTCGAATTTCGCCTCGATCAACTGCTGGATGGCCAGGAC
>JBKOUP010000077.1:0-5580 GCA_046723495.1 Acidobacteriota bacterium | reverse complement strand
GTTGACGGGGATCTCGGGGTCGTAGCAGGTCTTGAGCTGGTCCCAGACGAGCTGCTCGAGCTCTTCCTTCGTCGCCGGCGCTTTCTCCTCCGGCTGGGGCACGTTCTCGGGAGTCTTGCCGATGGCCTCGACCTCCCGGCCGGAGATGCGGACCATGAGTCCGCGGTCGGTGATGATCGTGTACGAGCCGCCGAGGGACTGCGTGATCGTGGCCCGCGCCCCCTCGGGGACGAGCACGCGCTCGCCGCTGGGGATCATGATCGCCTCGACGTTGCGGCTGACGACGATTTCTTCGCGCATGTTCATGATGGTTCTTGGTTCTCAGTTCTTAGTTCTTAGTTCTTAGTTCGGCCGTAAACCTAAGAACTAAGAACTAACAACTAACAACTACTCCGTCGTAACGACTTCATCATCCGTCTTCAACGCCGTATGCAGCGTATGCCACGCGAGCGTCGCGCATTTTACGCGCGCGGGGAACTCCGACACTCCGGAGAACGCCGCCAGGCGGCCCAATTCTGCCTCGTCGAGGCCGCTGCGGCCCTCACCGGTGACGAGTTTATGGAACGTGTCGAAGAGCTGCTCCGCTTCCGCGCCGCTCTTTCCCTTCACCGTCGAGCTCATCACCGAGGCTGAGGCCTTGGAGATCGCGCAGCCGTTGCCGGTGAAGCCGATGTCGCGGATCGTGTCGCCGTCGAGGTCGACGTAGATCGTGTAGTGATCGCCGCAGAGCGGGTTGTAGCCCTCCACCTTGCGTGTCGCGTTCGGCAGCTCTTTGTAATTCCGAGGATTGCGGTTGTGGTCGAGGATGACCTGCTGGTACAGCTCGCGGAGATTGTCGGACATCAGCCAAAGACCTCGATGACTCTCCGCAGGCCGGCCACGAGCGCGTCCGCCTCTTCCTTCGTGTTGTACATCCCGAACGACGCCCGCCCGGTCGCGGGAACGTTGAAGCGCATCATGAGCGGCTGGGCGCAGTGATGTCCAGTACGGATGGCGATCCCCTCCTGGTCGAGGATCGTGCCGATGTCGTGCGGGTGCACGCCTTCGAGCGTGAAGGAGATGACACTGGCCTTCTCGCGGGCCGTGCCGATGATGCGCACGCCGTCGAGCTCCTGCAGGCGCGCCGTCGCGTAGTGCAGCAGATCCTGCTCGTGCGCGGCGACGTTCTCGATGCCGGCGCCGCCGACGTAGTCGAGCGCCGCGGCCAGACCGAGGACGCCTTCGATGTGCGGTGTTCCTGCCTCGAACTTGTAGGGAAGGGCGTTGTACGTCGTCTTCTCGAACGAGACGGAGAGGATCATGTCGCCGCCACCCTGGTAGGGAGGCATGGCCTCAAGCAGCGCTTCCTTTCCGTACAGCGCGCCGATGCCGGTGGGGCCGTAGACCTTGTGGCCGGAGAAGGCGTAGAAGTCGCAGTCGATGTCCTGCACGTCGACGACCGAGTGCGGGACGCCCTGCGCGCCGTCGATGAGCACGAGCGCGCCGGCGTCGTGCGCCGCCTTCGTCATGGCCTTGACGGGATTGATCGTGCCGAGGGCGTTCGAGGCGTGGCCGAAGGCGACGATCTTCGGGCCGCGCTCGAGCAGCTTCAGATATTCGCCCTGAATCAGCTCGCCGTTATCGTCGACCGGCGCGACGAGGAGCTTCGCGCCCTTCGACTCGCAGAGCAGTTGCCACGGGACGATGTTCGAGTGGTGCTCGATGGCGGTGATGAGCACGCAGTCGCCGGCGCCGACGTTGCCGCCGCCCCACGACGAGACCACGAGGTTGATCGACTCCGTCGTCCCGCGCGTGAAGACGATCTCTTTTTCGCTGCGGGCGTTGATGAAGCGCTTCACCGTCGTGCGCGCCGACTCGTACGCCGCGGTGGCGATCTCGCTGAGGTAGTGCACGCCGCGATGCACGTTCGAGTTTTCCTCGGTGTAGTAGCGGACGATGCGGTCGATCACCGCCTGCGGCTTCTGCGTCGTGGCGGCGTTGTCGAGGTAGACGAGGGGCTTGCCGCGGATCGTGCGGCGGAGGATGGGGAAGTCGCGGCGGACGCCGCTGACGTCGTAGGGCGCAGGGCGCAGGGGGCGGGGCGCAGATGGTTGCATTGCAGCCGGTCGCGCCGTCGCGAGAACACCACCTGCGCCCTGCGCCCTGCGCTCTGCGCCCTGACTCATCGCTCCCTCCGCTCCGGCAACCGCTCCGGCATGCTCCGGAACATCTGCCTCCGCACCAGCTCGCGCACCGGCTCGACCTTCATGCGGTCGACGATCTCGCTGGCAAAGGCGTGGATCAGCAGCCCGCGCGCCTCCGGCTCGCCGATGCCGCGCGAGCGGAGGTAGAACAGCGCCTCCTCGTCGAGCTGGCCGATCGTCGAGCCGTGGTTGCACTTCACGTCGTCGTTGTGGATCTCCAGCGTCGGCTTGGAATCGACGATGGCGGTCTCGCTGAGCAGCAGGTTGTGGTTCGTCTGCCGCGAATTCGTCTTCTGGGCGTCGGGGCGGACGATGATCCGCCCGTCGAAGATCCCGCGCGCGCTTCCGTCGAGAATGCCCTTGTAGAGCTCGACCGAATCGCAGTGCGGGTAGAGGTGGTCGATGACGGTGTGGTTGTCGCAGTGCTGATTGCCGCCGAGGGTGAAGAGGCCGTCGAGGGTGATGCTTGCGCCTTCGCCGGCCAGGGCGACGTTGATCTCGTTGCGCACGAGCGCGCCGCCGATCGTGACCGCTCGCGACGTGACCGCCGAGGCGCGCTCCTGGTGGATTTGCAGCGTGCCGATGTGAAACGACTCCAGCGACTCGCAGACGATCTTGGTGTGGTCGACGACGGCGCCCTCGTTCGCCACGAGCTCCGTGACCGCGTTCGTGAAGTACTTGCCGCGGCCGACGTAGGTCTCGACGATGGCCACCTGGGCGTTGCGTCCGACGACGATGAGGTTGCGCGGATGCGACCAGACCTCGTCGCCGTCGCCGACGAAGAGCAGGTGGATGAAGCCGTCGACGATCGTGCCGTCGGGGATCTCGATGCGCGCGCCGTCCTGGGCGTTGGCGGTATTGAGCGCGGTGAATGGATGGCGCATGTAATCGGCGTAGCGGGCGTAGTGCTCGCTGCCGGGCGCACGCTGCGCGCCCCTACCGTTCACGAACACGAGCTCCTGCGCGGCGCGCTCGAAGAAGCGGAAATCGGGCGGCACTGGCGCCGCGTCGCTCCCAAACTTCCAATGGATGCGCGCGATCGGGGCGACGTTCGTGTACTTCCACTCCTCCTGCTTCGGCGTCGGCCAGCCGAGCTGCTCGAACCGCTGCGCGGCCTGCTCGCGAACGTCGAAATCGACCGCGGAAGTCATCGCGCCGCCGCCATCTCCTGCTCGATCCACTCGTACCCCTTGGCCTCGAGCTCCTCGGCCAGCTCCTTGCCGCCGGATTTCACGATCTGCCCGCCGGCCAGCACGTGCACCACGTCGGGGACGAGATAGCGCAGCAGCCGCTGGTAGTGCGTGATCACCAGCACCGAGTGCTTCTCGCTCCGCAGCGCGTTCACGCCCTCGGCCACGATGCGCAGGGCGTCGATGTCGAGGCCGGAGTCGGTCTCGTCGAGGATGGCCAGCTTCGGATCGAGCACGGCCATCTGGAAAATCTCGTTGCGCTTCTTCTCGCCGCCGGAGAAGCCCTCGTTCACGCCGCGGTTGAGGAAGGACTCGTCGAGCTCGACGACCTTCATCTTCTGCCGGACGAGCTGCAGGAACTCCACGGCGTCGAGCTCTTCCTCGCCGCGAAACTTGCGCATGGCGTTGTAGGCGGCCTTGAGGAAGTAGATGTTGTTCACGCCCGGGATCTCGACCGGGTACTGCATGGCCAGGAACACGCCCTCGCGGGCGCGCTCCTCGGTCGGCATAGCCAGCAGGTCTTTGCCTTCGTACGTGACGCTGCCCGAGGTCACGGCATACTTCGGCCGCCCCGCCAGCACATTCGCCAGCGTCGACTTCCCGGAGCCGTTCGGCCCCATGATGGCGTGGACTTCGCCCTCGCCGATCGAAAGGGAGAGGCCTTTCAGAATTTCCTTGCCGTCGATTCCGGCGTGTAGGTTTCGAATTTCGAGCATCAACCAACGCTTCCTTCCAACGAAACTCCCAGCAGCTTCTGCGCCTCGACGGCGAACTCCATCGGCAGCTCGCGGAACACCTCACGGCAGAAGCCGTTCACGATCATCGACACCGCGTCCTCGGCCGAGATCCCGCGCTGCTGGCAATAGAAGAGCTGGTCCTCGCCGATCTTCGACGTCGAGGCTTCGTGCTCCATCGTGGCCGTGGAGTTGCGCACCTCGATGTAGGGGAACGTGTGCGCCCCGCACTTGTCGCCGAGGAGCAGCGAGTCGCATTGCGAGTAATTGCGGGCGTCGACGGCGTTCTTCATGATCAGCACCTGCCCGCGGTACGTCTGCTGGCCGTGCCCCGCCGAGATCCCCTTCGAGACGATCGTCGACGTCGTGTTGCGCCCGATGTGGATCATCTTCGTCCCGGTGTCAGCCTGCTGGTAATTGTTCGTCAGCGCCACCGAATAGAACTCGCCGGTGGAGTTGTCGCCCTGCAGGATGCAGCTCGGGTACTTCCAGGTGATCGCCGAGCCGGTCTCCACCTGCGTCCACGACAGCTTCGCGTTGGCGAAGGCCTTGCCGCGCTTGGTGACGAAGTTGTAGATCCCGCCTTTGCCTTCCTTGTCGCCCGGATACCAGTTCTGCACCGTCGAGTACTTGATCGAGGCGTTGTCGAGCGCCACCAGCTCGACCACGGCAGCGTGGAGCTGGTTTTCGTCGCGCATCGGCGCCGTGCAGCCTTCGAGGTAGCTGACGTACGCGCCTTCGTCGGCGACGATGAGCGTCCGCTCGAACTGCCCCGTGCCGGCGCTGTTGATGCGGAAGTACGTCGACAGCTCCATCGGGCAGCGCACGCCTTTCGGGATGTAGCAGAACGAGCCGTCGGAGAAGACGGCGGAGTTCAGCGTGGCGAAGAAGTTGTCGGTGTACGGGACGACGCTGCCGAGGTATTTGCGGACGAGGTCGGGGTGATTCTTCACGGCCTCGGAGAACGAACAGAAGATGATGCCGAGCTTGGCCAGCTCGGCGCGGAACGTCGTGGCCACGGAGACGGAGTCGAACACCGCGTCGACGGCCACGCCGGACAGGCGCTTCTGCTCCTCGAGCGAGATGCCGAGCTTCTCGAACGTGCGGCGCAGCTCGGGGTCGACTTCATCGATCGAGTTGAGAGTCTTCTTCTGCTTCGGCGCCGAGTAGTAGCGGATGCCCTGGTAGTCGATCGGGCCGTACTTCACGTTCGCCCACGTCGGCTCCTTCATCGTCAGCCAGTGGCGGAACGACCTCAGGCGCCACTCGATCAGCCACTCCGGCTCCTCTTTCTTCGACGAGATGAGGCGGATGATGTCCTCGTTCAGTCCGGGCGGAGCCTGATCGGCTTCGATGTCGGTGACAAAGCCGTATTTGTAGTCCTGGTTGGCGATCTGTTCGATCGTCGTATTGCTCATCGAATCTCCATGCGCGCGGTCAGCGCGCCCTTGTCGAGGATCGGCGTCGGCATGG
>JBKOUP010000313.1:0-29347 GCA_046723495.1 Acidobacteriota bacterium | reverse complement strand
CCTCTGGAACGTGCCCGACCCCGACCTGCCGTCACCGCGCTGGAATGAAGGGCTGGCGTCGTTCCTGGAGGACCTCGCCGATCAGGAGATCACCGGCGAGCCGCGCGTCGACAAAGGGACGGCCTGGTCGCTCGACCGGCTGCGTACGGAGCTGCCGAAGCATCCGGAGTGGAAGACGACGCCGTTCAAAGACTACGGCCGCAGCGGGATGACCGACCTCTCCTACAGCGTCGGCAACGTTTTCTTCGACCTCCTCTACCGCCTCGTCGGCCGGGAGACGTTCAACAAGATCATCGCCGAGTCGATCGCGAGCGGGAGCGGCCGGATGAGCATCCTGGTGCAGCTCGTCCGCAAGCACGGCGGCGCCGCGGCCGGACCGCTGGTCGACGACTTCGTGACCACGACGAAGTGGACGGAGCGCGTCGCGCAGGCGAAGGACGTCAACGAGCTGCTGGCGGTCTACAAGCGCTGAGCAGCATGTGTGGCGCGGACTTCAGTCGGCATGTGGCGCGGACTTCAGTCCGTGTGTGGCGCGGACTTCAGTCCGCGCGGGCGGGATGAATCCCGCCCTGGGCGGGATGAATCCCGCCCCACATTTCTAGCGGCGCCAGCGCAGCACCGGCTGCCGCGCCGCCCTCGCCTCGTCGAGCCTGCGCACTGGCGTCGTATGCGGGGCGGTGCGGACGAGCTCGGGGCGCTCGGCGGCTTCGCGGGCGATGGCGATCATGGCGTCGCAGAAGGCGTCGAGCTCTTCCTTCGGCTCGCTCTCGGTCGGCTCGATCATCAGCGCGCCGGCGACGATCAACGGGAAGTAGATCGTCGGCGGGTGGAAGCCGTAGTCCATCAGGCGCTTGGCGATGTCCAACGTCGCCACGTGGTGCTCCTGCTGCTTCTTGTCGTTGAACACGACCTCGTGCAGCGTCGGCGCGTCGTAGGGCAGGTGGTAGTGGCCGCGCAGCCGGGCGCGGATGTAGTTCGCGTTCAGCACGGCCAGCTCGGCGATGCGGCGCAGGCCGGTCGGGCCCATGGAGCGGATGTACGTCAGCGCGCGCACGAGAACGCCGAAGTTGCCGTTGTAGGCGCGCACGCGGCCGATGGAGTCGGGGTAGTGATGTTCGAGGTAGAACGTGCCGTCGACGCGGCGCTCCACGCGCGGCGTCGGCAGGCACGGCACGAGGCCCTTGCTGACGCCGACCGGACCGGCGCCCGGGCCGCCGCCGCCGTGCGGGGTCGAGAACGTCTTGTGCAGATTGGAGTGGATGACGTCGATGCCCATGTCGCCGGGGCGGGCGATGCCGACGAAGGAGTTGAGGTTCGCGCCGTCGCAGTAGAGATAGGCGCCCTTGGCGTGGAGGATGTCGGCGAACTTGCGGATGTCGGGCTCGAAGACGCCGAGCGTATTCGGCACGGTGATCATCAGCGCGGCCACGTCCTCGTTGACGGCGTTGGCGAGCGTCTCGACGTCGATGTTGCCGCGCGCGTTCGACTTGATCTCCTTCGTCTCGTAGCCCGCGAACGCGGCCGAGGCCGGGTTCGTGCCGTGCGCGGAGTCGGGGATGAGCACGTACTTGCGCGGGTTGCCGCCGCGCGAGAGGGCGCGGTGGATCAGCAGCACTCCGGTCAGCTCGCCGTGCGCGCCGGCCACGGGCTGCAGCGTCACGGCGGGCATGCCCAGGATCTCGCAGAGGGCCTGCTCGAGATTCCAGAGCAGCTCGAGATTTCCCTGCACCTGGTGGTCGGCCTGCAGCGGATGCGACAGCGCGAAGCCGGGGACGCGCGCGATCTCTTCGTTGAGCCGCGGGTTGTGCTTCATCGTGCATGAGCCGAGCGGATACATGCCGGCGTCGATCGAGACGTTGAGCTTCGACAAGCGCGTGAAGTGGCGGATGACGCCGACCTCGGAGATCTCGAGCTCTTCGTCGATGAGGCCGCGCGTCAGCGACGCCGGCAAGGCCTCGGCGTCTTCGGGAACGTCGAGCGGCGGCAGCTGATAGCCGCGGCGCCCGCGGTTGGAATGCTCGAAGATCAGGCCTCCGCGGGCGGAGGTTTTTGCGGATGTCGCGACTTCTTCGGGTTCGAGTACGGTGGTCATCTCCGCTCCCGTGCCACGGCCGCGCTCAGGGCGGCGGCGTAGCGGTCGAGCTGCTCGCGCGTGTGGAGCTCGGTCACGGCGACGAGGAATTCGTTGTCGTGGTCGAGGAAGAAGTCGGACAGCGGGATGCCGCCGAGAATCTTCTCGTGCTCGAGGTCCGCCAGGACTTCCTTCGCCGGAACCGGCGTGCGGACGACGAGCTCGTTGTAGATCGGGCCGCTGAACGGCAGCGAGACCGAGGCGATCGCGGCGAGCTGCTTGCGCAGATAGGCCGCCTTCTGCAGGCATTGCACGGCGACCTCGCGCAGGCCGGCCTTCCCCATCAGCGACAGATACATGTTCGCGGCCAGGGCGATGAGCGCCTCGTTCGTGCAGATGTTCGACGTGGCCTTGGCGCGGCGGATGTGCTGCTCGCGCGTGGCCAGCGTCAGGACGTAGGCGCGTTTGCCGTCGACGTCGACGGTCTCCCCGACGAGGCGTCCGGGCATGTGCCGTTTCAGCTCGTCCTTGACGACCATGAAGCCGACGTAGGGCCCGCCGAACTGCGTGGGGACGCCCCAGGCCTGGCCTTCGCCGACGCAGATGTCGAAGCCGTGCGCGCCGGGCGGGGTGACGATGCCGAGGGACGTGGCCTCGCAGACGACGGCGATCTTCACCGCGCCGGCGCCGGTGGCGACGTCGACGACGGCGTCGTAGTCCTCGATCACGCCGAGGAAGTTCGGCGACTGCACGGCCACGGCGAAGACGTCGCTCGTGCAGGCGGCGCGCAGCGCGGCGGTGTCGACGCGGCCCTCGTTCGTCCAGCCGACCTGCACGATCTCGATGCCGAGGTTCTGCACGTACGTGCGCAGCGTCTCGACGTACTGCGGGTGCACCGACTTGGCGACGACGACTTTGGTGCGGGTTTTGGCGACGCGTTGCGCGAGCAGCACCGCCTCGCAGAGCGCCGTCGACCCGTCGTAGAGCGAGGCGTTGGCGACGTCGAGCCCGGTCAGCAGGCACTGGTGGGTCTGGTACTCGAAGATCGACTGCAGCGTTCCCTGCGAGACCTCGGGCTGATACGGCGTGTAGGCGGTGAGGAACTCGGCGCGGGTGAGGAGCTGGTCGATGCACGCCGGCTGGTAGTGCAGATACGAGCCGGCGCCGAGGAACGAGAGGTGGTCCGCGGCGCTCTTGTTCTTCGCGGCCAGGCCGCGGAACCAGCGCCGCGACTCGATCTCCGACCACGGCCCGGGGAGGTCGAGCAGGCGATCGAGCTTGACCTCCGCCGGAATGGTGTCGAAGAGCCGCTCGACCGAGTCGACCCCGATCGTCTTGAGCATCGCGGCGATGTCGGCGGAGGCGTTGGGGATGTAGCGGTGGGTGTTGCTGTCGTCGAGGGGATTCGGCAATGTCATCGATGCGACCTTTTCGTCATCCTGAGGCGCGTAGACGGCGAAGGATCTCGGAATGGCAGGCGTGTCGTAGTTTGAGATCCTTCGTCGTGCTTCGCCGACTTCAGGATGACGGGTTCATCTAGTGGGACTCCGTTTGGATGTAATCCTCATACTCCTGGGCGTCCATCAGCTCGTCGTACTCGCTCGGATCGGCGAGGCGGACCTTGATCATCCAGCCGTCGCCGTACGGATCGGTGTTGACGAGCTCCGGTTTGTCGCGCAGGAGATCGTTGACTTCGAGGACCTCGCCGGAGATGGGAGCGAAGAGCTCGGAGACGGCCTTGACCGACTCGATGCTGCCCATCTCGTTGTCGGCCTCGAGCTGCGTGCCCGGCTGGGGCAGTTCGACGAAGACGACGTCGCCGAGCTCCTTCTGCGCGTAATCGGTGATGCCGATCGTGCCGACGTCGCCGTCGAGGTGCACGTACTCGTGGCTTTTCGCGTATTTGCTGTCTTCGGGCGTCATGCGGTCGGACTCCTCTACTTTCGTCGCTTGTAGAACGGCGTGGGGACGACGCGGGCCCGGGTCTCTCTGCCGCGGATCAGGACCATGAATTCTGTGCCCGGAGCCGATTTCTCCAGCGGAAGATACGCGAGGCCGATCGGTTTTTTCAATGTCGGAGAGTGGGTGCCGCTGGTGACGACGCCGATCTCCTCGCCGCCGTCGACGATGGGGTAGCCGTGGCGGGCGATGCCGCGGTCGACCATCTCGAAGCCGACGAGCTTCCGCCGCGGCCCCTCGGCGTTCTCGCGCTCCAGGACGTCGCGGCCGTAGAAGTCGCCCTTGTCGAGCTTGACGATCCAGCCGAGGTCGGCCTCGAGGGGCGTGGTGGTCTGGTCGATGTCGTTGCCGTAGAGGGCCATCTTCGCTTCGAGGCGCAGCGTGTCGCGCGCGCCGAGGCCGCAGGGCTTGACCTCGCCGGTGCCGACGAGCTTGCGGAAGAGGCGCTGCGACTCCGACGGCGCAATGTAGAGCTCGAAGCCGTCCTCGCCTGTGTAGCCGGTGCGGGAGATGATGGCCGGCACGCCGTCGACGTGGCCGCGCGTGAAGCGGTAGTACTTGATCGCGGAGAGGTCGACGTCGACGAACGGCTGGAGGATGCGCTGCGCGTTCGGGCCCTGCAGCGCGAGCTGGGCGTAGTTCGGGCCTTCGTTCTTGACCTCGACGTCCATTGACTTGGCGACGTCGGCGAGCCACTCGAAGTCCTTGTCCTGGTTCGAGGCGTTGACGACGACGAAGTAGTCGTCAGCGTCCATGCGATAGATGAGGATGTCGTCGACGAAGCCCGCGGTCGGGTAGAGGAGACCGTTGTACTGCGCGCGGCCGTCCTCGAGCTTGGAGACGTCGTTGCACGTCGACTTCTGCAGCAACGACAGGGCGTCGGGACCTTTGACGGTGATCTCGCCCATGTGCGAGACGTCGAAGAGACCGCACGCCGTGCGCACGGCCTCGTGCTCCTCGAGGATTCCGCTGAACTGGACGGGCAGCTCCCAGCCGCCGAAGTCGATCATCTTGCCGCCCAGCTCGTGCTCCAGCGAATTGAGCGGGGTTTTCTTGAGGTTGGCGGCATCATCGGACATGGAAGGGACCTCCGAAGCGGCTGCGTACCTTAGCACAAGGCCCGCGCGAGGCGCTGGTGCAGCCGCGCACCGATCTGTGTGACCGGCAACGCGCGCTCACTGACGCTCGTGCTACGCTGTCGGCCGGGCTGGGACGGGCGTGACTTCCGAGATCGGCGATTTCCTCGACTACCTGACGTACGAGCGCAACGTGTCGCCGAACACGGTCGCCGCCTACCGCAACGACCTCGAGTCGTTCGCCGCCTTCCTCTGCAACGATTACTTCACGATGTCGCGCGAGCAACTCGACCTGCGCCGCGCCGACCACCTCGCCGTCCGCGCGTATCTCGCGCACCTGGCCCGGCGCAAGCTGGGCCGCTCGTCGATCGCCCGCCATCTCTCCGCGCTGCGCTCGTTTTTCAAGTACCTGATGCGCGAGGCGGTGGTCGACGCGAATCCCGCGCGCACGGTGGCGACGCCGAAGCGCGAGAAGCATCTTCCCTCGGTGATGCAGCCGTCGGACATCGCCCTGCTGCTCGAGCAGCCCGACCTCTCCACGCCGCTCGGCCTGCGCGACCGCGCCTTCCTCGAGCTGCTCTACGCCTCGGGGCTGCGCATCGCCGAGCTGGTCGGCATCGACATCGACGACGTCGAGCTCCGGGCCCGCCTGGTGAAGGTGCGCGGCAAAGGGGCGAAGGAGCGCATCGTCCCCTTCGGCTCGAAGGCCGAGGAGGCGCTGCGAGCCTGGCTGGCCGCGCGCGAGGCGCCGGCCGAGGAGGCCGCGCTCTTCACGAACTACCGCGGCCAGCGCATCACCCAGCGCAGCGTGCGCCGCCTCTTCGACCGCTACGTGCGCGGCGCCGCGCTGCGCGCCGGGATCTCGCCGCACACGATGCGCCACTCCTTCGCCACGCACCTGCTGAACGCCGGCGCCGACCTGCGGGCGATCCAGGAACTGCTCGGCCACGCGTCGCTCTCGACGACGCAGAAGTACACGCACTTGAATGACTGGGAGTTGATGAAGGTGTACCGGAAGGCGCATCCGAGGGCGGGGTCTTAGGTTGTTAGTTCTTAGTTCTTGGTTCTTAGTTTGACGGTGGCGACGGCCGTGAACTAAGAACTAAGAACCAAGAACTAACAACTAAAATCCCCCTCGTGATCCGCGCGATCGTCCACCAAGGACTCATCGGCAACTCCGTCGAATATTTCGCCGTCGTCGCCGGGCCCGATGTCGATCGCCGCTTTTTCTTCGAGCAGATCGGCACGGCGCGCGGCGACGTCGTGCGCTACTTCGGCGGCGCGTCCGAGATCGTGCTCAACCCCGAGGGCGTGCGCTTTCGCGGCAATGGCGGCATCTTCGGCGAGTACATGTTCGGCGGGCATCTTCCCGTCGGCGACCTGCTGAACGACGAAGTCGTCAACCGCCTGGTCATGTTCGGCGCCACCACCGACCCGCGCTCGCACGAGCTGCGCTTCACGCAGAACACCGAAGGCTTCGAGACCTTCGACAGCCTCTTCCTTCAAGGCAACGCCGTCGCCAACTACTTCTTCTTCGTCGACGACCGCAAGCGCACGGAGTACGTCGAGGAGCGGCAGGAGCAGACCGTGCGCGCGGTCGGCAAGCTCCTCAAGCGCTCGCGGCGCGTCGGGGCCGGGCAGTTCCTCGCCCTCGGCCATGAGATCCTCGACCACCTCGGCGAGCCCGCCTCGACGATCGTCCTCGTCCGCATCGTCCAGCGCGACAACCAGCGCTTCTATGACCTCTGCCGCCAGGCCTACGCCGCGCAGCAGTCGATGGACGACGTCGACGACGCCGAGGGCGTCGACACGTACCAGCGCGAGCGCATCCAGATCGACGTCATCTATCACCACCCCGACAACCAGCAGCTCATCGACGAGTACAAGCGCATCCTCGCTTCGTGCGCCGGCTCGGCGATCAGTTCGTCGGCGCGCGCGCGGCTGATGCGCCTGCGCACGCTCTCGCTGCGCAACGAAGTGCCGCTGTCGATCTTCGACACGCTCGAGGAGATCGTCCTGCAGGAGCACCACGTCTCCGGCAGCGGCGAGGAGGAGCCCGATTACATCTCCTCCACGCGCGAGATTCTCGGCGGCTTCCTCCTCGGCAAAACCATCAATCGCAAGCTGTCGTCGCTGGACATGATCCAGCTGATGGAGAACAAGCAGCGCGCCGCGGCGAACCGCGACCAGACGTTCGAGGAGGTGCTGCTCGAGACCGGAAAGCTGATCGACGAGATCGGCCGCGAGGAGGAGGACTTCGAGCGCCTGGAATCGTTCGGCGAGCTGATCACGCTCTTCGACCGCATCGACCACACCACCACGCTGATCAACCGCCTGGCCTTCATGGACGACGTCGAGCTCTCGCTCGAGCAGGTACGCTCGCTCATCGGCAACATGCAGGTCTTCGAGGGCTTGCAGCGCGGCCTCTTTCAGGCGCTGTTCATCAACCCGATCGTCACGAACGACTACGCGCTGTCGTACGGGAAGAAGAAGCTCTACGCGCTGACGCTCGGCTTGATCTCGATCCAGAACGCCGAGGCTTCGCTGGCGGACGTGACGCAGTCGATCGCGTCGATCAACCGCAGCGAGCGCGCCTACTTCGCGATCTACGAGCTGTCGCGGCGGCGCATGGCCAACTTCTACCTGGAGCTGAACACGGCCGAGGGGCGGGAGACGTTCCGGCGCGAGATCAGGGCCGAGATGGCCCACGATCCGGAGATGGCCGAGCTGCAGCACGAGGTCACCGACTCGCTGCTCGAGGAGGTCATCACCAAGATCCGCCTCGAAGCGTTCTACATCAACCAGCTTCTGCCGCGGATCATCGAAGAGCAGGACGCCAAGCTGCGCAACGACTTCCTGTCGAACTCCGGCCTCGACCGCTTCCAAATCGAGGAGCTGGAGAGCGAATACTTCGAGATGCGGGCCTTTCCGGCGCAATTGTTGGATGCCATTCAGAAGCCATGACAGGGGGCAGGGGGCAGGGCGCAGGTGGTTGTCTTGCCAATGCTCGAGCAACAGCAAGAAACGATCTGCGCCCTGCCCCCTGCGCTCTGCGCCCTGAGGAAAAACCATGACAAACCGCCTGGCCCACGAGGTCTCGCCGTACCTGCTGCAGCACGCGCACAACCCGGTCGACTGGTACCCGTGGGGCGAGGAGGCGCTGGCGAAGGCGCGCGCCGAGGACAAGCCGATCTTCCTCTCCATCGGCTATTCGGCATGCCACTGGTGCCACGTCATGGAGCGGGAGTCGTTCGAGGACGAGGCCACGGCGCGCATCCTCAACGAGCACTTCGTGGCGATCAAGGTCGACCGCGAGGAGCGGCCGGACATCGACTCGATTTACATGACCGCGGTGCAGATGATGACCGGGCACGGCGGCTGGCCGATGTCGATGTTTCTCACGCCCGACGGCGCGCCGTTCTACGCCGGGACGTACTTTCCGCCCGACGACCGCCACGGCATGCCGTCGTTCCGGCGCGTGCTGCTGCACGTGGCCGAGGCGTACCGGTCGCGCAAGGGTGACGTGCACGAAGCCGCGACCGAGGTGCGCGAGGCGATCGCAAAACAACTTCCGGCCGGCGCGCGGGCGACGATCGAGCACCACGCGCTCGAGGCCGCGGCCGCGCGCATCGCTTCCACCTACGACCCCGTCAACGGCGGCTTCGGCAATGCGCCGAAGTTCCCGCCGTCGATGACGCTCGACTTCCTGATGCAGGTTTCGCTGCGCAAGCCGGAGCTCGAAGACATCATCGTCCACACCCTCCGGGCCATGGCCCACGGCGGGATGTACGACCAGATCGGCGGCGGCTTCCACCGCTACTCCGTCGACGCGCGCTGGCTCGTGCCGCACTTCGAGAAGATGCTCTACGACAACGCCCTGCTGGCCCGGCTCTACACGCGCGCCTGGCAGTGGAAGCGCGACCCCGAGCTCGCCCGCATCACCCACGAGATCCTCGGCTGGGTGAAGCGCGAGATGACCTCGCCCGACGGCGGCTTCTACGCGACGCTCGACGCCGACAGCGAAGGCGAGGAAGGGAAGTTCTACGTCTGGTCGCGCCGCGAGGTGATGGACGCCCTCGGCCCCGACGACGGCCGCGTCTTCTGCGAGCTCTACGACGTCAGCGAGCGCGGAAACTGGGAAGGCCACAACATCCTCAACCTGACCCGCGACCCGCAAAGCGACGCCGAGCGCGACGTCGCCGCGCGCGGCAAGTGCCACCTCTACGGCGTGCGTTCCAAGCGCGTCTGGCCCGGCCGCGACGAGAAGATCCTGGCCGGATGGAACGGCTGGATGCTCGCTGCGTTCGCCGAGGCCGCGCTGGCATTCGACCGCGACGACTACCGCGACGTCTGCCGCGGCAACGCCGAGTTCCTGCTGGGCCGCATTCGCGACGGCCGCCTGACGCGCCATCACAACATCGGCGGCCTCCTCGAGGACTACGCCGGCGTGGCCTGGGGCCTGACGCTCGCGTACGAGGCCACGCACGAGCGCCGTTTCCTCGACGCCGCGCGCGGCCTGGCCGAGCAGATCCTCGAGCGCTTCGCCGACCACGTCATCCTGAGCCGCGAAGACGGCGAAGGATCTCAAGCTGCGCAGTCTGAGATCCTTCGCTCCGCTCAGGATGACGAGATTCGCGGCTTCTTCGACACGCCCACCGATCATGAGCCGCTGCTGACACGCCCGAAGGACCTCTTCGACAACGCCACCCCCTCCGGCAACGCCCTCGCCTGCGACGTGCTCCTGCGCCTGGCCATCCTCTTCGGCGAGCCGCGCTACGCCGACGCCGCCACGAGCGCGCTGGAGTCGCTCTTCCCTCTCGCGCAGCGCTACCCGAGCGGTTTCGGCTTCCTCCTCGGCGTCGCCGAGTGGCGCGCCGGGACGCCGAAGGAGATCGCCCTCACCGGCAGCGGCGACACGTTCCGCGCGCTGCGCCGCGTCGTGGGCGAGACATACTTGCCGCACCGCGTGATCGTTGCCGGCGAAGGCTCGAGCGATCTTCCGCTGATGCAGCATCGCCAGCCCGATCGAGCCTACGTCTGCGAGGCCTACGCCTGTCTCGATCCGACGAGCGATCCGGAGCGGCTGCGCGAGTTGCTCAGCGTGTGAGCTTCCGGCGCACGTCGAGCGACCGCAGCGCGCGGCCGGCGATCTCGACGCGCGTCGCGCCGTGCTGCATGCGCGGGAGGAGATCGGCGAGCTCGCCCGGATTCGGATTGCGCTCGGCGATGACGTAGAAGGCGCGGTCGAGGAAGGCGCGGTCGCTCTCGCAGGAGCTTTCGGTAGCGACGGCCGCGGCGGCGTCCTCGACGCGAAGCTCGCGCCAGGCCGGATCGGGATCGAAGCCGAGGCGGGCGAAGAGAGACTTCGTCGTCTCCTCGCGGAGGCGCCAGCCGGTGGGCTTGCGCGGCAGCGCGCAGCGCATGCGGAAGAGCGGCTCGCCGGCCAGGCGGATGTCGACGACGGGCGGGGGCGGGTGGGCCGGGCCGGACTCGGTGATCGCCACGGCGCCGAAGCAGACGGCGAGCGGGCGGGGGTCGGAGAAGCCGATCGTCGCGGGAATCGTGCCGCGCCCGAACGTGAACGTCAGCTCGTTGAGGCCTTCGCGCCAGAGCGGGGCCGGCGCGTCGAAGGCGTAGTCGCGCCACTCGGGCGTCATCGAGACGGTGCCGGCATCCGTGCCGTTGACCGACAGCGTCATCGTCTGCGCCGGCAACGACGGATGCGACAGCGGCAGCGCGTGCACGACGACGCGGCGGTCGCGCGGCGCGCCGCGCGGGATCCGCAGCGACGCCTCCTTCGCCGTGGCCCAGCGGAACTCCTCCCCTTTCGGACCTTCCGGCCCTTGCCAGCCGTCGCCGCGGAAAAGCTCGTCGTCGCGGCCGCTGTGCAGGGCCACGTTCGGGCCGAGCGCCGCGGCAAGCGCGCGCAGATCCTCGGCCGCGGCGCGGTGCTGCACGAAGTCCGGCAGCGACGGCGCGTAGTGCAGGCGGAAGTCCTCCAACTCGCTGGCCAGCAGAAGCGGATAGCGGCAGATCCAGTCGCGCACCGTCGACGCTCCCCACCCCGCGCTGACGAACCACGTCCGGCCGCCGTTGGCGAACATCTCCGCGAGCTTGACGTCGGCGACTCCGACGATGCGCGCGCCCGGCGGCAAGCGGCGGGTGTAGTAGCGGACGCAGACGTCGGACCACTGCTCGGCCGCGACGATGGTGTCGCCCGCCCCAGCACGGCGCTCGAGCGCGGCGCCGACGGCGCGCCAGTCGAGCTTCAGCAGCGGCTCGTGGCGGGCAATGGACCAGGTGTCGATTGCCACCGCCGCTGCAATCAGCGCGGCCAATGCGAACGCCACAGGCTCTCGGCTCTCGGCTCTCGGCTCTCCGGTGCCACGGGCGCGAGCTCCCCGAGAGCCGAGAGCTGAGAGCCGAGAGCCAACGTCAGCGATTCCCACGCCCGCCAGCACGACGAAGCCGATCAACGCCGTCGCCACGTAGCGCTCCGCGAACCAGTGCCCGATCGCCGCCAGCGCGACGACTGCGCTGACGATCGGAAGCAGGGCCATCCCGCCGGCGATGAACGCAGCGTTGCGGTCGCGCCGCGCCAGGACGACGGCGCCGAAAATCGCGAAGGCGAAGAGAATCACGATCGTCCACTCGTGGCCCTCGACGCCGCGCGCGGTGACGGTGAGCGCGCGCACGATGCGCGGCACGACGTGCTCATCGAGGGAGGGAGGGCCGGGCTGGGCCTCGCCGCGATACAGCAGCGGGACGAGCGCCGCCGCCGTCGCCGCGGCGCCGCCGATGATCCACATCCGCCGGACGAGACAGAGGACCGCCGCGGCGAGCAGCAGCGGCCCCGCCACCGCGGTCGTGTAGAGCATGGCCGCGATCGCGGCGATGGCCATGCCCTTGCGGTCGCGCAGCATCGCCAGGAGCAGCACGGCCGTCAGCAGCATCAGCAGCGCGTAGGGCCGGGCCTCGCGGCTGTAGTAGACGTGCAGCGGCGAGACGGCGAGCACGATCGCCGCGGCGATCCCCGCCGCCCACCCGCCCACGGCGCGCGCGGCAGCGAAGACGATCGGGATCGTGGCCGTGCCGAAGAGCGCCGCGGGGAGGCGGCCGGCCCACTCGTCGTGTCCGAACGCGCGCGCGGCCAGCTGCGTCGCGTAGTAGAGCGGGCCGTGCTCGCGCTCCAGGCCGGTGAGCCAGTGCCACCACGGCGCGCCCGCGGCGTAGCGCGTCGTCAGCATGTCGCCGAGGATCTCGTCGAGCCAGTAGCTGGGGCCGCCGAGGGCATCGAAGCGGAGGAACGCGGCGACGGCGACAGCGGCGACGAGCAGCGCCGCCGCGAGCGAATCGCGCCGCGTCACGGCGCCTTCGGCGACGCCCTTCACGGTGCCTTCGGCACCAGCACCCACCCGGTGCTCGTGCGCTTGCTCTCGTTGCCGCTCTTGTCGCTGGCCGTCACCGAATACTTGTACTCGATGCCGGGCTGGGGCTCCTTGTCGATCACGGTCGTGGTGCCGGGCGGCACGACCATCAGCGGGAACGTCCCCGCCTCCGTCGGATTGCCGTGTCCGACGCCCTCGGTGCGATAGACGGTGTAGTTGTTGAGGTCGGGCGCGTCGACCGGTTCCCACACCAGGCGCACCGCCTTCGTCTCGATCAGCGCCGTGAGCGACGCCGGCGCGGGCGGCGGCGTCAGGTCCTTGAACTTCGCCTCGACCACCGGCGACGGATCGCTCTCGATGCGCGGCGACGTCCGCGCCACCGCGGTCACGCGGTAGTCGAACTCCGCGTAGGGCGGCGCGTCGGTGTACGTCGTCGTCGTGATCGGCGCGGCGTTCACCGGCGGCGTCAGCTCGCCGATGGTCTCGCCTTTCGGAACGCGATAGACGTTGTAGCCGGCGATGAACGGCTTCTCATCGCCCGTGGCCGACTTCGCCGGCGCCGTCCACGTCAGCACGACGCCCTCGGCTTTCGGCGTGGCCGCGACGTTCGACGGCGGCAGCGGCACGTCGATCGGCACGATCGCGGCCACGTTCGAGACGTCGCTCCGCGTCGTGCCGCCTTCGGTCACGACCGCGTAGTTGAGCCGCACCGGCCGCCCATCCTTCGTGTGGAACGCCGGCGTGTCGGTGTAGATCAGCTTCGCGCCCGAGGTCGCTTCGGGAAGGCTGGCACTTTCGATGCTGTCGACCTTCTCCTTGAGGCGGGAGAACTGCGCCGGCGTCAGGCCCGGAACTTTGGAGAAAAGCGCGATGGCCCGCGGCTGCGTCGGATCGATGTCGCCGGGCAGCAGCGTCTTCGCGTCGCGCGGCGGCTGCGTGGCCGGCAGCTCTTCCGCATAGCGATAAACGACGACGCGCCGGACGTTGTCGAGCTTCTTGCCGGCCGTGGTCAGCGAGGGATAGCTCCAGGCGAGGAGAACGTTGGGACCACGCTGTGATACAACCAAATCGCTCGTCGCCTTCGGGATGATCGGCACCGGCGGATGCGGGTCGCCGCGCTTCCCACAGGCGGCCAGCACGGCGAACGACAGCGCGAGAAACTTTTTCAACGCGCGGGGATTTTAGCAGCCATGTGCGGAATCATCGGATACGTAGGCGAACGCGACGTCGTGCCGGTGCTCATCGGCGGACTGAAAAAGCTCGAGTACCGCGGCTACGACAGCGCCGGCATCGCCGTCGTCGACGGCAACGGCGTCGAGGTCGTGCGCGCCGAGGGGAAACTGTCGAACCTGGAGTCGAAGCTCGGCGAGAAACCGCTGCGCGGCACCTTCGGCATGGGCCACACGCGCTGGGCCACGCACGGCAAACCGAACGAGAACAACGCCCATCCGCACCGCGACTGCACCGGCAAGGTCGTCGTCATCCACAACGGCATCATCGAGAACTTCCTCACGCTCAAGCAGCGCCTGCAGAAGTCGGGACACGAGTTCAAGACCGAGACGGACACGGAAGTCGTCGCCCACCTCATCGAGGAGAACCTGAAGGACGGCACGCCGTTCGTCGACGCCGTGCGGAAGTCGCTCAAGGAGCTCGAAGGCCACTACGCGCTGGTCATGATCGACGGCAGCGAGCCCGGCACGATCGTGGCCGCGAAGCACGGGCCGCCGCTGGTCATCGGGCTCGGCGAGAACGAGAACATCGTCGCCTCCGACGTGGCCCCGCTCCTCGCCTACACGCGCAACATCATCTACCTCGAAGACGGCGAGTACGCGGTCGCCGATCAGAAGGCGGTGAAGGTCTTCGACCGCGACGACAAGCTGGTCGAGCGACCGCCGAAGAAGATCCTCTGGGATGCCGTGATGGCCGAGAAGGAAGGCTACCGGCACTACATGCTCAAGGAGATCCACGAGCAGCCGCGCGCGGTGCGGGACACGTTCAACGGGCGGATGTTCGAGGAGTCGGGCGAGATCTTTTTCAACGACCTGCAGCTCACGGCCGAGGAGTGGGCGAAGTTCCGGAAGGTGCACGTCATCGCCTGCGGCACGTCGTGGCATGCGGGGCTCGTCGGGAAGTTCCTGCTCGAGGACGCGGCGCGGATCCCGATCGAAGTCGACTACGGCTCCGAGTACCGCTACCGCAACCCGATCGTCGACGCCTCGACGCTGGTCATCGGCGTGACGCAGTCGGGCGAGACGGCCGACACGATCGCCGGCATGCAGGAGGCGAAGGCGAAGGGAGCGAAGCTGATCACGATCTGCAACGTGATCGGCGCCGCGGCCACGCGCATGGCCGACGGGACGATCTACACGAACGCCGGGCCGGAGATCGGCGTGGCCTCGACGAAGGCGTTCACCACGCAGCTGACGGCGTTCTATCTCCTCGCGCTCTACATCCGCCAGCTCCGCGGCGACGACGCCGACGACCGCCGCTACGCGATGCACGAGATGCGCGTGATCCCGCACAAGATCGAGCACATCCTCAAGCATCAGGAGAAGCACATCGAAGAGCTGGCCCACAAGTATTACAAGTCGCAGGATTTCCTCTTTCTCGGCCGCGGCGTGCACTACCCGATCGCGCTCGAGGGGGCGCTGAAGCTGAAGGAGATCTCGTACATCCACGCCGAGGGATATCCGGCGGGGGAGATGAAGCACGGGCCGATCGCGCTCATCGACGAGAACCTGCCGGTCGTCGCGATCGCAACGCACACGCCGGTGTACGACAAGGTCGTGTCGAACCTGCAGGAAGTGAAGGCGCGCGACGGGAAGCTGATCGTGATCTGCGACGAAGGCGACGAGGCGATCAAGAAGCTCGCCGATGACGTGATCGAGATCCCCTGGACGGTCGAGCCGCTGCAGCCGATCCTGTCGGTCGTGCCGACACAGCTGCTGGCGTACTACATCGCCCTGCGCCGCGGCGCCGACGTCGATCAGCCGCGGAATCTGGCGAAGAGCGTGACGGTGGAGTGAGGCTTCCGTTCCATTGGAGCGCGCTCCTCGAGTTTCTCCGCTCGCGCCTCGTGCCGGGCGAGTCGGTCGAGGATGACGTCTACCGCCGCGGCGATATCTCCGTTCGTTTCGATGGGCGCGCGCTCGTCGTCAACTCGGATGATCCCGAGGTGCTCACGCGCGTGCACCGGCTCTTCGACGTCGACGCGGACGTCTTGGCGATCGCGCGGCACTTCGCGCGCGATCCGATGCTCGCGCCGATCCTGGCGCGCAACCGCGGCATCCGCGTCCCCGGCGCGTGGGATCCGTTCGAGACGTGCGTGCGCGCCATCGTCGGGCAACAGGTGAGCGTGGCCGGGGCGACGACGATCATGACGCGCATCGTCACGCGCTACGGCACGTCGCCGGAGCGCATCGCCCGCGCGCGCGGGACGAACATCGGCATGCCGGCGGCGCGGTGGGAGACGATCCGGGCGATCGCACGCGCGGCGGCCGAGGGGAAGTTGACGATGGAGCGGATCACGTCGCTGCGCGGCATCGGCCCCTGGACGGCGAATTACATCGCCATGCGCGTCTTCCACGACGCCGACGCCTTCCCCCACACGGACCTCGGCGTGCGCAAAGCGTTCGGCATGGCCCCGGAGCGCGAGATCCTCGCCCGCGCCGAGGCCTGGAGGCCGTGGCGCGCGTACGCGGCGATGCTACTCTGGCGGTCGCTGTGATCGTCTACGGCATCGTGCCCGCGCCGTTCGGATCGGTCCTCGTGGCAAAGGACGGCAGCGCCGTCGTCGAGATCCGCTTCCGTCACGGAGCGATTGACGCGCCGCGTGACGACGATGCCGTCGCCGACGCCGCCGCGCAACTCGACGAGTACTTCCGCGGCCAGCGCCGCGCCTTCGATCTCGAGCTCGCGCCGCGCGGCACGGAGTTCCAGTTGCTCTGCTGGCGCGCGCTGCAGCGCATCCCCTACGGCGAGACGCGCTCGTACGCCGACATCGCGCGCGAGATCGGCCGCCCCGCCGCGGTGCGCGCCGTCGGCGCCGCCAACGGCGCGAACCCGATCCCGATCATCATCCCCTGCCACCGCGTCGTCGGCAGCAACGGCTCGCTGACCGGCTTCGGCGGCGGGCTCGAGACGAAGCGGTGGCTGCTGGCGCTGGAGTCGCCTACGCTGTTCGGGGCGCCGCTGGCCCCACCAGCGCCAACTCCGGGCCGAAAACGCGCTTGAAAGATCGCCTGCCCGCGAATCGAAGGTAGATCTCCATCACTGTGGCTGCGTTTCCCGAGGCGGCGACGTCGACGCGGAACCGATCGACTTCCTTTTCATCGAGACCGGGAGCGATGTTTTCGAGAACGGCCGCGCGCGCCGACTCCAACGTCTGCCCGCCCGCGTAGCGCGCGACGAACGTACGGACGGCGTTGAACTCGTCCCAGCGGATTTCTCGAATCCTTGAATCGGCTAGATCGAGAATCGGTTTGAAACCGCAACGGATTTTCTTGCTGCCGACAACGACCGTAAAGGAAGCGCGCTCGGCGATCTGTCTGGCGCCGATTCCGGCGGCGACGAGCGCAACGCCGACGAACGGCGTGAGCGCCGACGCGCGAACGATCCCGATGCTGACGAAGGCAACCATCGAGGCAGTCAAAACGGAGGCGCAGAACGCATGAATGGCGAGATAGAAGGCGAAGTCGGGACTGCGGCAAAGAAATGCGCCGGTCCGAGGGAAGTTCGTATTTGCAAATCTCCATCCGGTCGCCAAAACGGCGGCGACGACAGCGACGCCGACCCAGACCGTCGGAAACGGCATAAGACAGACTTCCCGTGTTTGCGTTCAACCCACATCGGTACGATCACTCGACGCGCCGCGGCCAGCGATGGAAACCACCTTGCCCGCGCCCCTCTCGCTCTTTCGGAACTTCTCGTGAGTGATACCGTAACGTTTCAGCACTCCCTGATGCTCGTCGATCCACTGTTCGAGCATGCGTTTCGCGACGTCCGCCGCCGGTTCCTCCAACGCGTCCAGCAATTGACGAAACGCCCACGCCCGATAGCCCTTCAGCGTTGCCTGAATCTTCACCGGCTGCTGCATGCAGGATCCTGCCATTCCAGATCCGTGCCCATCTGTAGGGATCGCTAGCGATCTCGCGCGATCCACCCCCCGCCCAGGCACACGTCCCCGTCATAGAACACGACAGCCTGTCCCGGCGCGATGGCGCGGAGCTTCTGCGCGAACTGCACGCCCGCCCGCCCGCCCTCCAGCGGCGTCACCGTCGCGGCCACGTCGGCCATGCGCGAGCGCACGCGGGCCTGCACCTCGATCGGGTGGGAGGGCGGCGTGCCGGAGATCCAGTGCACGCGCTCGGCGATGAGCTCCTCGCGCTCGAGGGCGGAGGCGGGGCCGATGGTCACGCGGTTCGTGAAGGGGTTGACGTCGACGACGTACGTCCGTTCCGCGCTGCCGCCGACGTCGAGGCCGCGGCGCTGGCCGATGGTGAAGTGGTAGTAGCCGTCGTGGCGGCCGACGACGTTGCCGTCCATGTCGACGATCTCGCCGGCGGTGGGGACGATGCCGGCCTCGCGCTCGACCACGGCGGCGTAGCCGTCCTTCGGCGGGACGAAGCAGATCTCGTACGACTCTTTCTTGCGCGCGACGGACAACCCCGCGGCAGACGCGACCTCGCGCACCTCGGGCTTGGTCATCTCGCCGAGGGGGAAGAGCGCGTCGCGGAGCTGCTCCTGCGAGAGCTCGAAGAGGAAGTACGACTGGTCCTTGGCGCGGTCGACGGCCTTGCGCAGCTCGAGCGTGCCGTCGTCCGCGCGCGTGATCCGCGCGTAATGGCCGGTGGCGATCTTCTCCGCGCCGATGGCCTGGGCCTTCTGATGGAAGAGGTCGAACTTCACGTGCGTGTTGCAGAGCACGCAGGGACTCGGCGTGGTGCCGCTGAGGTACGACTGCACGAACGGCACGATGACCTTCTCATGGAAGTTGCGCTCGAGGTTGAGCGTGAAGTGCGGGATGTCGAGCTTCCAGGCCACGCGGCGCGCGTCGGCTAGATCGTCGAGCGTGCAGCAGCCGCCGTACGTGGTCTCCGCGGCGGACAGGTTGTCGTACATCTGCATCGACAGCCCGACCACGTCATGGCCGGCGGCCTTGAGGAGGTACGCGGCCGTCGAGGAGTCGACGCCGCCGGACATGGCGACTGCGATTTTCATTCGATCAGGGGACAGGGCACAGGGGACGGGGGACAGGGCGAGACAACCACTGTCCCCCGTCCCCTGTGCCCTGTCCCCTCGCTAACACCCGGTATCGGTTGTGCATGCCCGCTCAGCCTAGTGGTCCAATCCGTGCTCGTCGTCGATGACGACCCGAATATTCGCAAGATGATCATCGCGGCGCTGCGCCGCGAGGGGTACGACTTCAGCGAGGCGCCGAACGGGAAGGAAGCGCTCGACATCATGCGCGCCCAGCACCCGTCGGTCGTCGTGCTCGATCTGATGATGCCGATCGTTTCGGGATGGGAAGTGCTTCAGGAGCGTGAGAAGGATCCTGAACTGCGGCAGATCCCGGTGATCATCGTCAGCGCGAACCGCGCGCCGGAAATCGCCCACGCGGTCGACAAGGGCATCTGCGCGTTCCTGCCGAAGCCGTTCGATATCTCGGCGCTGAGCGCGCTCGTGCGGAGCTGTTTGCCGCCGGCGACGGCCTAGAACGACGCCCGCTCCGCCTCCTGTGCGTCGACCACCGCGATCGCGGCCATATTCACGATGTCGTTCACGTCGACGCCGCGCTGCAGCACGTGCACCGGCTTGGCCATTCCTTGGAGGATCGGGCCGATCGCTTCGGCGCCGCCGAGGCGCCAGAGCAGCTTGTAGGCGGCGTTGGCGGCGTCGAGGTTCGCGAAGACGAGCACGTTCGCGTCGCCCTGGATCGCGCTCCACGGATAGTCGGCGCTGGCGACGTACGGAACGACGGCCGTGTCGGCCTGCATCTCTCCCTCGACGATGAGATCGGGACGGCGGCGCTTCAGGATCTGCACGGCGTCGGCGACCTTCTGCGAGTTCTTGTCGATCGTCGAGCCGAAGTTCGAGAACGAGATCATGGCGATGCGCGGCTCGAGGTTGAAGCGCCGCGCCGTCTCCGCCGTCTGCGCGGCGATCTCGGCGAGCTGCTCGGCGTCGGGGTCGATGTTCACCGTCGTGTCGGCGAGGATGAACACGCGGTTCTTGAACATCAGCAGGTAGGCGCCGGAGACGTGCTTCACGCCCGCCTTCGGCTTGAGGATCTGCAGCGCCGGGCGGATCGTGGCCGGGTAATACGCGCGCAGCCCGGCGATGACGCCGTCGGCGTCGCCCATCTCGAGCATCATCATGGCGAAGTAGTTGCGGCTGTTCAGAATCCGCCGGGCGTCGGTGAGCGTCACGCCGCGGCGCGCGCGCAGGTCGGCGAAGCGCTCCGCGTACTGCTCGAGCTTCTCCCATTTGCCGACGTCGCAGACCGTCACCTTCGACGTGTCGACGTTGAATTTCTTCAGCAGCGGCGCGACCTCGGCCTCGTTCTTCACCAGCAGGATCGGATGGGCCATCCCTTCGTCGATGAGGATCTTCGCCGCGCGCACGATCTTCTCCTGGTCGCCCTCGGGGAAGACGATGCGCTTGGGGTCGCGCTTGGCGAGGTCGTAGAGGTTGTGCATCAGTCCGCGCGAGCGGCCGAGGAGGTTCTCGAGGCGGCGGCGGTAGGCGTCGTAGTCGGCGATCGGCTCCCGCGCCACGCCCGTCTCCGCGGCCGCGCGCGCCACCGCCACCGGCACGTTCAACAGCACGCGATAGTCGAACGGCTTCGGGATCAGGTACTCGCGCCCGAACGTGAAGCGCTCCGACCCGTACGCGCGCAGCACCGAGTCGGGCACCTCCTCCTTCGCCAGGCACGCCAGCGCGTGCGAGGCGGCCAGCTTCATCTCGTCGTTGATCGTCGTGGCCCGGCAGTCGAGGGCGCCGCGGAAGATGAACGGAAATCCGAGGACGTTGTTGACCTGGTTCGGGAAATCGGAGCGCCCCGTGGCCATGATGACGTCGTGGCGCGCGGCGACGGCGTCGTCGTACATGATCTCCGGATCGGGGTTGGCCATGGCGAAGACGATCGGATTCGGGGCCATGCTGCGGACCATGTCCTGCGTGACCGTGCCGCCGGCGGAGAGGCCGATGAAGACGTCGGCGCCGTTCATGGCCTCGGGAAGCGTGCGCGCGTCGGTGTCGGCGGCGAACTCCTCCTTGTACGGCGTCATCGAGACCTTGCGGCCCTTGTAGATCACGCCCTTGGAGTCGCTGAGGACGACGTTCTCCTTGCGCAGGCCGAGCTTGATGTACAGCCGCAGGCAGGCCATGGCCGCGGCGCCGGCGCCGGCGATGACGACCTTCACTTTGGCGATGTCCTTGTGCGCGACTTCGAGGGCGTTGATCAGCGCGGCGGCGGAGATGATGGCCGTGCCGTGCTGGTCATCGTGGAAGACGGGGATCTTCATCACCGCCTTGAGGCGCTCCTCGATCTCAAAGCACTCCGGGGCGGCGATGTCCTCGAGGTTGATGCCGCCGAAGGTCGGCTCGAGGAGCTTGACGGCGTTGATGAAGGCCTCGGTGTCGCGGGTGTCGAGCTCGAGGTCGAAGACGTCGATGTCGGCGAAGCGCTTGAAGAGGACGCCTTTCCCTTCCATGACGGGCTTGCCGGCGGCGGCGCCGATCGCGCCGAGGCCGAGCACGGCCGTGCCATTCGTGATCACGGCGACGAGGTTGCCCTTGCTCGTGTACTTGTAAACGTCTTCGGGGTTCTTGGCGATCTCGAGGCACGGCTTGGCCACGCCGGGGGTGTACGCGAGCGCGAGGTCACGCTGCGTGGCGGTAGGCTTGGTCGGGACGACCTCGATTTTTCCGGGGCGTCCCTCCGCGTGGTATTCGAGCGCTTCGTTGTCGATGTCGGCCATAAGGGGGCCGAGTGTATCGGAAGGATGCTCGCCGGGGGTGCGAGTCGTCACTGACGTGTTGTGAGGATGGCGCCCCCTATCCCACCTTGCGCTTGCGCTGCGGCGGAGCCGCGGGCGGCGGCGCTTCGACGCGCGTGCGGGCGCTCGGGCCGCTCAGGTCGTGCGCGCGGCCGGTCATGTTGTTCCAGAAGATGGCCACGGCCGGGACGATCGTGATCGTCGAGTACGTGCCGGCCAGGACGCCGATCAGGAGGATCCAGGCGAACTCGTGGATGACCTTGCCGCCGAAGAGGATCAGGGCGATGAGGACGATCACGACCGAGCCCGAGGTCAGAATCGTCCGCGACAGCGTCTGGTTCATGGCCAGGTTCAGCTGCTCCTCGAACGTCATGCGCGTCTTGATCTTGCGCCGGTTCTCGCGGACGCGGTCGTACATGACGACCGTGTCGTTGATGGAGAAGCCGACGATGAGCAGCAGCGCGGCCACGATGTTCAGCGAGGCCTCGCCGTTGATCATGCCGAGGAACGCCAGCGACATGCAGACGTCGTGGATGATGCAGACGATCGCGGCGGCGCCGAACATGATGTCGAAGCGGATCCAGAGGTAGGCGCCCATCGCCAGCGTGGAGAGCACGATCGCCCAGATGGCCTTCTGCTGCAGCTCGCGGCCGACCTGCGGGCCGACCGTCTCCTGGTTCAGCACGTTGAACGAGCCGAGGAACGTCTTGCCATTGAGCACGCCGGCGATGCCGGTGGTGACGCCGTTGACGCCGAGAACCTGCTGCATATTGCGGAAGAGGCCGAGCTCGGAGCGCTTGCTGATGATGTTCTGGGCGACGCCCTCGTAGTACCTGCGGGCCTCCACGCCGGTGCCCTTGTGATCGGGATCGGCCTGGAAGAGGAGGTCGGTGACGGACTCGCGTCCGCGGAAGTTGAGGTCGACCTTGCCGCCGGCGGCCTCGGGGTTCAGCGCGGCGTTGAGGCGGTTGACGGTGTTGCCGGCATAGTCGCTTTCCTTCTTCTGCTCGGGGAGGCGGATCAGCACCGCGTTGTCCTCGGCCTTGCCGTACGACTGAATGGACGCGTCGGTGAGCAGGGCGCGCAGGCGATCGACCGGCACCGTGTCCTTGAAGCGCAGGACGATGTTCGCGCCGCCGGCGAAGTCGATGCCCCAGTTGATGCCGTTCTTCACGAACATCACCGCGCCGATCACGATCCAGATCAGCGAGAAGACGACGGCGTGGAAGCGCCACTTGACGAAGTCGTATTTGGTGTTGACGAAAATCTGCATGGGAGCTCCTAGCCGATGCTGATCGACGTGGGTCGATTCTCGGGTCTGTAGACGAGGTCGAAGATCACGCGCGACACGAAGAAGGCCGTGAAGACGGAGGCGAAGAGGCCGATCAGCAGCGTGACGGCGAAGCCTTTGATCGGGCCGGTGCCGAACTGGAAGAGGAACAGCGCCGAGATGATCGTGGTCATGTGCGTGTCGATGATCGTGGTGAAGGCGCGGGAGAAGCCGTTCTCGATGGCCGCGCGCACGGTCTTCCCTTCGCGCTGCTCCTCGCGGATGCGCTCGAAGACGAGGACGTTGGAGTCGACGGCCATACCGAGGGTCAGGATGATGCCGGCGATGCCGGGCAGGGTCAGCGTGGCCTTGAAGACGGCCATCATGCCCAGGACGATGACGAGGTTCAGCAGCAGGGCCAGCACGGCGTTGATGCCCGCGCCGTGGTAGTAGAAGACGACGGCGAGGATCAGGGCGATGAAGCCGATGAACGAAGCGAGCACGCCCTGGTGGATGGAGTCGCGGCCGAGCGACGGGCCGACGGTGCGCTCCTCGAGCGTGGTCAGCGAGGCCGGCAGCGATCCGCTGCGCAGCACGAGAGCGAGGTCGGCGGCCTGCTGCGTGGTGAACGAGCCTTCGATCACGCCCTGATCGGTGATCTGGGAGTTGATCACCGGCGCGGATTGGACTTTGTTGTCGAGGACGATGGCCAGGCGGCGCTTCACGTTCGCGCCGGTGAGCTCGCCGAACTTGCGGCCGCCGTCCGGCGTCAGGGCGAAGCCGACGGTCGGCTCGCCGAGGCGGCCCTTCTGCACGCGGGCGTTCTTCAGATCGGTGCCGGTGACCGGCACGCTCTTACGCACGGCGAAGTACTTGACGCCGGTGACGCGGCCGAGGGCGTCCTCGTCGTTGCCGGGGAGGACGTCGACGTCGTTCTGCATGGCCGGCGGAACCGACTGCATGATCGTCTTCGGATCGGTGCTCGGCTCGCCTTCGACGAGGCGGAACTGGAGGACGGCGGTGGTCTTGATGATGTCCTTGACGCGGGCCGGGTCGTCGACGCCGGGGAGCTGGATGACGATGCGGTTGCCGCTCTCCGGGGCGATGAGCGGCTCGGTGACGCCGAGGGCGTCGACGCGGTTGCGGATGGTCTCGACGGAGTGCTCGATCGTGTCGCGCTCGATGCCTGCCTGCGCCGCCGGCTTCATCTTGAACAGCAGCGCCCCCTCGGCGGTGTGGCTCAGGTCGAACGACGGCGTGAAGTCCTTGGCCACGCGCTCGTAGTCGGCGGTGCTGATGCCGTTCGGCGGCATGACCAGGAACGCCGAGTCATTGGCGCGGCGGACCGTCGGCGTGGGGAGGTTCTGCTTGGCCGACTGCGTCTTGATGGCCTCCATGGCCTGATCGACCTCGAGGCGCGTGGCGTCGCCGACGTTCACCCGCATGACCAGGTGCGTGCCTCCCTTGAGGTCGAGGCCGCGGCGGATCGGCTCGGGGTTGTTCTTCGTCGGGATGATCGGCACGGTGAAGCCGATCAGCACGGCCAGTATCAAAACGATTCTCCAGGCGTTGCCTCTGATCAAGATTTCCTCCAGGAATTCGGGCGCGTCACTCGGTCCCCGCCTCACCCGACAGAACGCCGGTGATGGCAGAACGCGCGACCCTGACCTTCACATTCTCGGCAATTTTGAGATAAACGACGTCGGCCTCAACACCCTGGATGGTCCCGTAAATCCCACCCGAGGTGACCACGCGGTCGCCCTTTTTCAGCGTGCCCAGCATGTCCTGCGTCTTGCGCCGCTGCTTGCTGGCCGGAGCGATGACGAGGAAGTAGAAGACGAGAAAAATGGCCGCGATCGGCAGGAGGTTCAACAGCAATCCGGTCGTGCCGCCGGCGTCCTTCGCTTGAAGCAGAGCAATCGTGATCATGACGACCCTTCGTTAGTCGGAGCCGAGAGGAAGGTTTCGCGGAAGGCCCCGAATGAATCGAGCGCAATAGATTGCCGAACGCGGGCCATCAAGTCAAGGTAAAAGAAGACGTTGTGGATGGTGTTGTAGACGAGCGCGGCGATCTCGCCGCCGACGTAGAGGTGGCGCAGGTAGGCGCGCGAGACGGTGCGGCAGGTCGTGCAGGCGCAGCGGGGATCGAGCGGACCCTCGTCGGCGGCGAAGCGCGCGTTCTTGATCGCGATCTTCCCTTCGCTGGTGAAGAGCGTGCCGTTGCGCGCGTTCCGCGTCGGCATGACGCAGTCGAACATGTCGATGCCGGCGGCGACGCCGTCGAGGAGGTCTTGCGGCGTGCCGACGCCCATGAGGTAGCGCGGCTTCCGCTCCGGCAGCAGCGGCGCCGTGTGTCGCATGACGTCGAGCATCTCGTTCTTGGTCTCCCCGACGGAGACGCCGCCGATGGCGACGCCGTCGAAGTCCATCCCGGAGATGACCTCGGCGCTGCGCGCGCGAAGATCGGGATAGACGCCGCCTTGCACGATGCCGAAGAGCGCGGTCGTCGTGCGCGAATCCAGCGACCGCCGCGCCCACCGGTGCGTCCGCTCCATCGACTCCTCGACCTCGGCGTGCGACAGGCCGTAGGCCGGGCACTCGTCGAAGGCCATGGCGACGTCGACGCCCATCCGCGTCTGGATCCCGACCGAGACCTCGGGCGACAGAAACTGCAGCGATCCGTCGAGGTGGCTTCGGAACTCGACGCCTTCCTCGCGCACCTTGCGCATGGAGGCGAGCGACCACACCTGGAAGCCGCCGGAGTCGGAGAGGACGGCGCGGTCCCAGTTCATCAGCCGATGGACGCCGCCGAGGCGGTCGATCAGGTCGATGCCCGGGCGGAGCATCAGGTGGTAGGTGTTGTTGAGGATGATCTGGGGCCCGAGCCGCTTCAGCTCCTCGATCGTCAGCGCCTTCACGCTCGCGGCGGTGCCAACGGGCATGAAGACTGGCGTGTCGATCGCGCCATGAGCAGTCTCGATGCGGCCGAGCCGCGCGGAGCCGTCTTTCCGAAGAAGCTCGAACTTCACTGCAGCTTCATCTGCTCGACCCGCACGCCCGCCGGCAGATTCAGCGTGAAGCGACTGGAGGCGACCGGCTGGTTCACCTTGATGTTCGTGAACTCGTAGCGGGTGACGTCGCCGTCGGACTCGGTGTACTCGAACTTCGTCGTCCGGTAGGTCTTCTTGTCGATCCAGATCCGCAGGTGCTGGATCTTGCGGGCGATCTGCTTCGACTTCGGCGCCAGGTCGAGCACGTACGTCGTCTGGTCGGCCCGGTTGCTGAACGTGAAGTTGAACCACGCCGCGAGCTCGTCGATGGCGCCGCTCGCTCCCATGTATTTGAAGATGCGGTCCTGGAAGCGCTTCACTTCGATCTTCTCGGCCTTGCGCAGGTCGGGGTAGTACGTCGTCAGCATCCCGTCGGCGATCAGCATCGTCACCCGCTTCGGAGCGTCGTAGGTCCAGAGGACGTTGTTCGGCTTCTGGTAGACGAAGTGCCCGGTCGAGACTTCCGGCTTGGCCAGCAGCGCGAGCGTCTTCTCCTGGCGGAACTCCGCCTCGAGCGTGTTCGTGTTTTTCTGCTGCTCCTGCACGCGCCTGATCACCTCGTCGAGCGAGTTGGGATCGGCGGGGCGCGCCGCTGCCGGGAGGACGACGGCCAGCGCGCAGAGCGCCGCCGCGACAGGCTTCCGAATCGACATGGGCAGCCCAACCTCGCCGCCGTTGGGCGTATTTCCTGTTGAGCGGGTTATACTCACGGCAAATCGAGGTTATTTATGAAGACGATGGTGCTGGCGATCTCGCTCCTGCTGGCGGTGACGGGCGTGCAAGGGGCGGTGCAGTACGAGTTCCGTCAGACATACCGCTCCGACGTCGAGTCGATGCCCTCGAATGACACAACCGGGCACGCCGTGATCGACGGCGACCGCTACCGCGTCGACTTCCTGGGCGGGACGGCTTACCCCCCCGGCAGCTACGTGATCAGCAACTCCAAGCAGCAGATCTGGGTCGACCCGGCCAAGAAGTCGTACGTCGAGGTGAACGCCGCCGGCGTGGCCAGCGCGCTCGGCTCGAGCCGCATCGTCATCTCGAACAAGAAGATCGACGTGACGCCGATGGCCGACCATCCGATCATCGCCGGCCTCCCCACCGACCACACGCGCATGGTGATGAGCTACGTGATCGCCGTGCCGGTCGGCCAGATCACGCTCAAGCAGTCGGTCACGGCGGTGATCGACAAGTGGACGACGATGGCCTACGCCGGCGTGGCGGAGAACTTCCTCGCCGGCAGCGCCATCCACACCGGCAACGCCGACCTCGACGAGCTCTTCACCGCCGAGAACAGCCAGATCAAAGGCTTCCCGCTGCGCGAGACGACCGAGATCACCACGGTGAACGCGAACCCGAGCGCTCCCAACTCGAAGCTGGCACTGAAGCCGACGCATACGCAGACGCGCGACCTGACGATCACGTCGATCCAGGCGACCGCCGAGGTGGCCGCGGCGCTGTTCCAGATCCCGGCCGGATTCCACAAGGCCACCCCCCTGCGCGACGACACGCAGAAGACGCCGGTGCACGTGCGTTCGTTGGAGCGCGAGACGCAGTAGTCTGAGACCAGCTCACGGGTGACAGGTGTCCACCTGTTCCCTGTCAGCTGTTCCCTGTTCCCTTCGTGTTATCCTCCCCGCAGTTTCGTCCCCGGTGCTCGAAGTTTTCGCAATGAAGACGCAGCTCGCTATCGGCGAACGACAGGGTGGGTTGGTGAGGCGGCCGCGAGCGTATTTCGCCGTCCTCCCGATCGTCGTCCCTCTCCTGCTGGTCGTCACGAACGGCGCCGGCCCCGCCCAGCAGCCGCTCCGCGCCTCGGCGCTGACGACGCCGGCGCCGCGCCTCCAGTACGAGCAGCTGGCCTCCCCCGCCCCCGACGCCCTGCCGCAGCACTCCGTCCTCCTGACCTTCGAAGACGGCGACACGCTCGACTCCATCCTCGTCGCCGGCGGCCTCACCCGCGGCGAGAGCGCGGCCCTCAACGCCGAATTCGGCAAGGCCCTCGACCTCCGCCGCCTCCGCCCCGGCAACATCGTCCGCTTCCACCACGCCCCCGACGGCAAGATCGACAGCGTGGAGATGAAGATCGTCGGCTGGGGCGAGCTCGACGCCGTGCGCAACGACCGAGGCGGCTTCGACGTCTCCCAGCGCCAGGTGCAGATCCAGGAAGTGGAGATCAGCGTGGCCGCGCAGATCGACTCCTCGCTCTACGAGTCGCTGCGCATGGCCGGCGAGGGGCCGCAGCTCGTCCAGCAGCTCGTCGACGTCTTTCAGTGGGACATCGACTTCTTCGCCCTGCAGAAGAACGACTCCTTCAGCCTGGTCGTCCGCAAGCGCTACGGCGGCGGCGATCTCCTCGGATACGGTCCGATCATCGCCGCGCGCTTCACCCACGGCGGCCAGACCTTCGAGGCCTTTCGGCACGAGACGCCCGACGGCCGCGCCGGCTACTACGCCCGCAACGGCAGCCCGCTCCGCAAGCAGTTCCTCCGCGCCCCGCTGCAGTTCACCCGCATCACCTCGCACTTCTCGAAGAGCCGCTTCCATCCGATCTTGCATGCCTTCCGGCCGCATCACGGCGTCGACTACGGCGCCCCCGTCGGCACGCCGGTGATGACGACCGCCGACGGCGTCGTCGTCGAGGCCCGCTACAAAGGCGGCGAGGGGAACTTCGTGCGCATCCGCCACAGCACGCGCATCGAGACGTCGTACCTGCACCTCTCGCGCTTCGCCAAGGGAATGCGTCCCGGGCGCAAGGTGATGCAGGGCGAAGTGATCGGCTACGTCGGCGCGACCGGGCTGGCCACCGGGCCGCATCTCGACTACCGCGTCTCCGACAACGGCACGTGGCTCGACCCGCTGAAACTGAAATCGATCACGCCCGATCCGCTGCGCGGCGTCTCGCTCGAGCAGTTCCATGCGAGCGTCGGCCGCTTCGGTCCGAAGCTCGCCGCTGCTACGATGCCGCAGGTCGCCGACCTCGCCGCGAAGCGAAGGGCACTCTTCTAGCAACCACGGACTGAACCCATGAAAAAGGTGATCGCTCGCGCGCCGGTGCGCGCGGACCTGGCCGGCGGAACTCTCGACCTCTGGCCGCTCTACCTCTTCCACCCCGGCGCGCGCACGGTGAACGCGGCGATCTCGTTTTACGCCGAATCCGAGGTTGCCGAGATCGGCGGCGACGCCATCGAGATCCACCTCACCGATCAGCAGTACGAGAAGCGCTACGCGAACCTGCAGCAGCTGGCCGGCGATCCGAAGGCGGCCCTGATCCGCCGCGTGCTCGAGCACTTCCACCACATGCGGGGCATCCGCATCACCACGCATACCGACGCGCCGCGCGGCTCGGGCCTGGGCGGCTCGTCGGCGCTGACGATCACGCTCGTCCGCGCGCTCACGGAGCTCTCCGGCGAGCCTGTCGAAGGGGAGCGCCTCGTCGAGCTCGTCCGCGATCTCGAGACCCGCCTCCTCGGCGTCCCCGCCGGGATCCAGGATTACTACCCGGCCGTCTTCGGCGGCCTGGCCGCGCTGCAC